>NZ_JBAPKY010000027.1:0-50024 GCF_037083785.1 Roseovarius sp. D22-M7 | reverse complement strand
TCGGCGGCCTCTTCCACCGATTTCGAGATCCGCACCCCGCCCGCGTCGCCGGCCCCGGCCTCCTTGAACTTGCCCTTGCCGCGCCCGCCGGCATGAATCTGCGCCTTCACGACCCAGAGCGGCCCGTCCAGCGCCCCCGCCGCCGTCTTCGCCTCCTCGGCGCGCAATACCACCCGCCCGTCCGAGACCGGAGCCCCGTAAGACCGGAGCAGCGCTTTCGCCTGATACTCGTGGATGTTCACGTCTGTCCTCCTCTTTGGTTTGTGATGCCGGATCCGCCTTGATAACTCCCGCGCATCCGGGGTCTTTTCCAACTACTTGATAAGTGGCAGAAGCTTCTTGAATGCTGGCGTTCCGGCTTTTCCGAGCCATTCGAAGACGACCATCTCTGTGGTGACGATACCCGCACCGCCGACGCTGAGCCGGGCGATGCAGGCCTGCTCGCTTTCGAGGGTGCGAGAGGCGGTGGCGTCCGAGACCACGAACACTTCGAACCCCTGTTCGATCATGCTGGCGCAGGTCTGGACCACGCAGATATGCGCCTCCATCCCGGCGAGGATGACCTGCCTGCGGCCAAGGCCGCCCAGCGTTTCGGCAAAGGTTTCATCCTCCATGCAGGAAAAGTGCATCTTTTCGAGGACGATCGCACCCGGTGTTCCGGTCAACTCCGGAACCGTGCGCCCGAGACCGGCGGGGTATTGTTCTGTCATGATCATCGGCACGCCAACCTCGTGCGCACTGGCAAGAAGCGTGCGCGTGTTGCGAATGGTGCGCGCGGGTGCCTGCATGGCAGGGACAAGGCGCTCCTGCATGTCGATGACCACGAGCACGGATTCTTCGGCCCGGATAAGCATGGCGTGGCTCCAGTTTCGAGATTACTTACGGAAACGCATGTTGGTATGCCACATACCACGAGAAATGATCTGTATCAAGCCGGTCGCCCCGGCGCCCTTGAAAAAGGTGCGAATCGCGGAGGCGCCACAGGCTGCCGAGCCGTGATTTTTCATGTTGCAGCGCAGAAAAACTTTCCAGATCCAGCGAATGGCGATGCGCCGTTATCGCGTCTGGAAGGATAAAAAGACGCGTTTTAACAGAGACTTGAATGTTCAAAAGAGGATGTGCCCCGAATTCGGTCGATGCGTCCGACAGGCTACGAATATGCAGCGATTTCAGCAGCGTTATCGGCCACCGAAAACCGCCATTATGCAGGTGCAGCGGAAATTGTAACCGAATGTGAATTGCGTGAGACGCTTGGCTGGTCTATGGTATCCCACAGAAAACGTGGTTTGCGCCGCTCGTGGGCAGGCTGGAGAAAAACATGAAGCTTCGCCCGATTTCGACGAATTTGACGCTGAAAGACCACGTTTACGAAAGGTTGCGACAGGCAATCACGGAGGTCGATATCTACAGTGCCGATGCGGATCTCAGGTTGGATGAAAGATCGCTCGCGGAGCAGCTCAACGTGTCGAGAACGCCCCTGCGCGATGCGATTTCAAGGCTCGAGGCAGAGGGTCTGGTCGAGGTCATTCCCCGCAAGGGTGTCTTTCTGCTGCGCAAGACCAAGGACGAGATTCTCGAGATGATCGTCGCCTGGGCCGCACTGGAAAGCATGGCGGCGCGGATGGCGACGGTGCACGCGACGGATGTGGAGATCGGGTCGCTTCGCAAGATGATCTCGAAACACAATCACAACAAGTCTGCGACGGGTATTTCGGAATACTCCGAGGAGAACATCCAGTTTCACCTGCGGATCCTCGAGATTTCGCACTGCCTGCTGCTGAAATCCATGGCAGAGGGCCTGTTCCTTCACATGCGGGCCGTGCGGTCACAGGCGATGGGGGAGGCAGACCGGATCAAGCGATCGGTCGTCGATCATGCCGAGATCATCGAGGCGCTTGAATCGCGCGATGCCGATGATGCTGCGGTGAAGGTAAGGGAGCACACGATGCGTTTGCACGAGCATGTCCGGAAGACATGGACGCGGCTCGAGCTTGCGCGGAAGGCAAACGCGGAAACGGCGTGACGCGTTGAACACGCACGTCGTATTGGGAGGGAAGACATGGCTGTAGCCGGTGCCGCATCGGGCGAAACAGAAAAAGAGGCGATCTCCGTCGGAAACGAGACGGACGGGTTCCATCTTTTGATCGACGCGCTGAAACTGAACGGGATCAACACGATCTACAACGTGCCCGGTATCCCCATCACCGATCTGGGGCGCTACGCGCAGGCCCAGGGGATGCGGGTTATCTCGTTCCGTCACGAGCAGCATGCCGGCTATGCCGCTTCGGTCGCGGGGTTCCTGACCAAGAAACCCGGTGTCTGCATGACCGTCTCGGCCCCCGGCTTCATGAACGGGTTGACCGCGCTGGCGAATGCCACCACCAATTGCTGGCCCATGATCCTGATCTCGGGCTCGTCCGAGCGCGAGATCGTCGATCTCGCACAGGGCGACTACGAGGAGATGGATCAGCTTGCCGCCGCCAAGCCGTTCTGCAAGGCGGCCTACAGGCTGACCTACGCGCAGGATATCGGTATTGCCGTGGCCCGCGCCATCCGCTCTGCGGTGTCGGGGCGTCCCGGCGGCGTTTATCTGGATATCCCGGGCGCGATGCTGGGGCAGGTCGTGGATGCGCTCGAAGGTGCGCGCTCTCTGGTCAAGGTGATAGAGCCCGCGCAGCGCCAGATCCCCGCACAGTCGGCGATCGATCGCGCCATCGAGGTCATGAAGGGCGCGAAGCGTCCGTTGATAGTGCTTGGTAAAGGGGCCGCTTACGATCAATCCGACGAGCAGATCCGCGAACTGGTGGAAAAGTCCGGCTATCCGTTCCTGCCGATGTCCATGGCCAAGGGCCTGTTGCCCGACACGCATCCGCAATGTGCCGCGGCCGCGCGGTCGCTGGTGCTCAAGGACTCGGACGTGGTCATCATGATGGGCGCGCGGATCAACTGGCTTCTGAGCCACGGCAAGGGCAAGCAATGGGGCGAGCCGGGTGGCAAACGCTTTGTCCAGCTGGATATCGAGGCCGAGGAGATGGACTCGAACGTCGAGATCGCCGCGCCGATCGTGGGCGATATCGGGTCCTGCTGCGAGGCGCTGATCGCGGCGATGGACGGGGCCGGGATCGCGTCGCCCACGGACTGGCTCGACCAGGTGAACACCAAGGCCACGGCGAACATGGAGAAGATGGCGGCGCGGCTGCGCAACAACAACGATCCGATGGATTACAATGGTGCGCTCGGGGTCATCAAGGAGGCGATCAACGATCATCCCGACACGATCCTCGTGAACGAGGGGGCCAACACGCTCGACTTGTGCCGGTCGATCGTCAACATCCACAAGCCGCGGCACCGGATCGACGTGGGCACCTGGGGCGTGATGGGGATCGGCATGGGATCGGCCATCGCGGCGGCCATCGAGACCGGCAAGCGCGTGCTGGCCGTCGAGGGCGACAGCGCCTTCGGCTTCTGCGGCATGGAGATCGAGACGGTCTGCCGCTACAACCTGCCGATCTGCACCGTCGTGTTCAACAATGACGGTATCTACAAGGGCGATGGCGAGAACTGGGGCGGCGGCGAGGATCCGTCGACCACCGTGTTCGTCAAGGGTTCGCGCTATGACAAGATGATCGAGGCCTTCGGCGGGGTGGGTGTGATCGCCCGCTCGCCCGACGAGCTGAGGATCGCGATCTACGCCGCGCTCGAGAACGGCAAGCCGACCTTGATCAACGCGATCATCGATCCGGCGGCCGGCAAGGAAAGCGGCAATATCGGCAATCTGAACCCGACATCGGTGGTGGCCCAGCGGCTCTACCCGCAGGCACGCAAAGACTGAAGCAAACAACGAAATCGGGGCGTGGGACCACGCCCATGCGGCTCAAAGATGGAGAACCCCATGAAAGCTCTTGAAGGCGTCAAGATCCTTGACTTCACCCACGTTCAATCGGGCCCGACCTGCACACAGCTTCTGGCCTGGTTCGGGGCGGACGTGATAAAGGTTGAACGCCCCGGCGTGGGTGACGCGACGCGCAAACAGCTGGTCGACGTGCCTGATGCGGACAGCCTCTACTTCACCATGCTCAACCACAACAAGCGCTCGATCGAATTGAACCCCAAGACCGAGGCGGGCAAGGAAGTGCTGACGCGCCTGATCGAGACCTGCGATGTGCTGGTAGAGAACTTCGCGCCCGGTGCGCTGGACCGGATGGGCTTTTCCTGGCCCCGGATCCAGGAGATCAATCCGCGTCTCATCATGGCCTCGGTCAAGGGCTTCGGCCCGGGAAACTACGAAAACTGCAAGGTCTACGAGAATGTCGCCCAATGCGCGGGCGGCGCGGCGTCGACCACCGGCTTTCTCGACGGGCCGCCGCTGGTGACGGGCGCGCAGATCGGCGATAGCGGCACGGGCCTGCACCTCGCGCTTGGCATCGTGACAGCGCTTTACCAGCGCGAGCATTCGGGCAAGGGCCAGAAGGTACTGGCGGCCATGCAGGACGGGGTGATCAACCTGTGCCGGGTCAAGCTGCGCGATCAGCAGCGCCTGCAGGCGGGGCCGCTGACCGAATATTCGCAATATGGCAACGGCATCCCCTTCGGCGAGGCGACGCCGCGCGCCGGCAACGACTCGGGCGGGGGTCAGCCGGGCCGCATCCTGAAATGCAAGGGGTGGGAGACCGACAACAACGCCTACACCTATTTCATCACGCAGGCGGCGGTGTGGGAGCAGGTCTGCGACGTGATCGGTGCGCCCGAGTGGAAGGATGCGCCCGGCTACGCCAACGCGGCCGAGCGGCTCGACAAGCTCGACGAGATCTTCGGCCGGGTCGAGGAGTGGACCAAGACCAAGACCAAGTTCGAGGTGATGGATATCTGCAACCCGCTCAACATCCCGGTCGGGCCGATCCTGTCCACCAAGGAGATCATCGAGGACGAGGGCCTGCGCAAGACCGGTACGATCGTCGATGTCGAGCACCCGACACGCGGTCGCTACACTACTGTCGGTTGCCCGGTCAAGATGTCGGACAGCGCGGTCGAGGTGACACGCTCGCCGCTGCTGGGAGAGCATACCGTGGAAATCCTGCGCGATGTTCTGGGCTATGACGGCGAGGACCTGGCGCGGATCACGGAATCCGGCGCGGTCGGCAGCGCGAAGCAGGCCGCCGAATAATCGAGGCATGACGGCAAGGGCCGGCAGTGACCGGCCCACCGTCCCAGGGAGGGGACAGAATGCGACTTATCGTGATGGGGCAGCAGGCCTTCGGCAAGGATGCGCTGGCCAAGCTGCTCGATACCGGGACAGACGAGGTTGTCGCGGTCTACTGCGAGCCGGATCGGGACGGCAAGCCGGTCGATCTGATCAAGGAATTCGCGCTGGAGCAGGGTCTGCCCGTGCACCAGCCCGCCAATTTCGACGATGCCGCCTCGCTCGAGATCCTGGCGGGGCATCAGGCTGATCTGATGATCATGGCCTTCGTGAACGTCTTCGTGCCCGAAGCTGCCCGCGATACGCCGACCCACGGGTCCATCTGTTTCCACCCTTCGTTGTTGCCGTTGCATCGCGGACCGTCCGCGGTCAACTGGCCGATCATCATGGGCGCGACCAAATCGGGCTTTTCATGGTTCTACCCGTCCGACGGGCTGGATGAGGGCGACAGCCTGATGCAGTGGGACTGCGAGATCGGCCCCGATGACACGGTGATCGACCTCTATTTCAAGAAGATCTACCCCAAGGCGGTGGATAGCGTGCTGACGGTCTGCGATCTCTACCGCGACGGCAACCCGCCGCGGATCGTCCCGGACGAGAGCGCGGCCACGTACGAGCGCCGGTGCAATCGCAACCACTCGCGCATCGAATGGCATCGCCCGGTCAAACAGGTCTACGACCTTATTCGCGGCACCAATCCCGCCCCCGGGGCCTGGACCACGCTGGACGGGGCACAGGTGGATATCTTCGACTGCGCCCGCGTGCCCGGCGACGGTGTCTCCGGCCGCGTGCGCGAGGTGTCCGAGGCCGGCATCGCGGTGCAATGCGTCGGTGGCCGGATCCTGATCAAGCGGGTCCGCCCGGCCGGCGGCGGCAAGATCCCCGCCGCCGAGTGGGCGGCCTCCGTCGACCTCGCACCGGGGGCCACCCTCGGGACCTGAACGCAACCTTACAGTCTGGAAATACACCATGTCCGACATCGAAATCGCCCGCGCCGCAAAAAAGAAACCCATTCAGGAAATCGGCGCCAAGCTCGATATCCCGAGCGATCACCTTCTGCCCTTCGGCCATGACAAGGCCAAGGTGTCCGAAGATTTCATCAAGTCCCTCGAGGGCCGCCCGGATGGCAACCTGATCCTCGTGACCGCGATCAACCCGACACCGGCCGGCGAAGGCAAGACCACGACGACGGTGGGCCTTGGCGATGGCCTGAACGCGATCGGCAAGAAAGCCGCGGTCTGCATCCGCGAGGCATCGCTGGGTCCGTGTTTCGGCATGAAGGGGGGTGCCGCCGGCGGCGGCTATGCGCAGGTGGTCCCGATGGAGGACATGAACCTGCATTTCACCGGCGATTTCCACGCCATCACCAGCGCGCACAACCTTCTGGCGGCGATGCTCGACAACCATATCTACTGGGGCAACGAGCAGGAGATCGACATCCGCCGCGTCGTCTATCGCCGCGTGATGGACATGAACGATCGCGCCCTGCGCCAGATCGTGTGCAACCTCGGCGGCGTCGCCAACGGGTTCCCCCGGGAAAGCGGGTTCGACATCACGGTCGCCTCCGAGGTCATGGCGATTCTGTGCCTTGCGACCGATCTGGCCGATCTGGAAAAGAAGCTGGGCGACATCATCGTGGCCTACCGCCGCGACAAGACCCCGGTCTACTGCCGCGACATCAAGGCCGACGGCGCGATGACCGTGCTGTTGCAGCAGGCGATGCAGCCGAATCTCGTGCAGACACTGGAAAACAACCCCGCCTTCGTGCATGGCGGCCCATTCGCCAATATCGCGCATGGCTGCAACTCGGTCGCCGCGACGACGACCGCGCTCAAACTGGCGGATTACGTGGTGACCGAGGCCGGGTTCGGCGCCGATCTGGGCGCCGAGAAGTTCATGAACATCAAGTGCCGCAAGGCGGGTCTGAAGCCCAAGGCGGTGGTGGTCGTCGCCACGGTTCGCGCGATGAAGATGAATGGCGGCGTCGCCAAGGCCGATCTCGGGACCGAAAGCGTCGAGGCCGTCAAGGCGGGCTGCGCCAATCTTGGCCGTCATATCGAGAACCTCAAGGAGTTCGGTGTGCCGGTGGTCGTGGCGATCAATCACTTCGTGACCGATACCGAGGCCGAAGTGCAGGCCGTCAAGGACTACGTCGCAAGCCAGGGCTCGGAGGCGATCCTGTGCATGCACTGGGCCAAGGGATCCAAGGGTACCGAGGAGCTGGCGCACAAGGTGGTGGAGATCGCCGAAAGCGGGGCTGCCGACTACAAGCCCCTCTATCCCGACGAGATGCCGCTTTTCGACAAGATCGAGACCATCGCCAAGCGCATCTACCGCGCCGACGAGGTCGTGGCAGATGAAAAGATCCGCGCCCAGCTCAAGGAATGGGAGGCCCAAGGGTACGGGCATCTTCCGGTCTGCATGGCCAAGACGCAATACAGTTTCACCACCGATCCCAACCGCCGCGGTGCGCCCGACGGCCACAGCCTGCCGGTGCGCGAGGTTCGCCTGAGCGCCGGGGCCGGGTTCGTCGTGGTGATCTGCGGCGAGATCATGACGATGCCGGGCCTGCCCAAGGTGCCCTCGGCGGAATCCATTTGCATCAACGCCGATGGCGTGATCGACGGGTTGTTCTGACCATGGAACAGAGCGCGCTTCATACGATCATGATGCCCGTGCGCGGAGATGGGCAGGGGCCGGTGCTCTTTGCCCATGCCGCCACGCTTGCCAAACGTTTCAACGCGCATGTGCGGGTTGTCCACTGCCATCCCAAGGTCGAGGACATGATGCCTTACGGCGTCGTGATCCCCAGCTTCCTGCGCAAGCAGTTGGCGGAAGCGACGGCCAAGCGCGATGATTACGAAGAGGCCTATCTGCGCGACAAGTTCGTTGCCGATGCCGCCCAGCACGGCATCAGCGTCGAGCCACGCGCGGCCGGCAAACCGACCGCGGCGTGGCGGGAATACGAGGGCAAGCAGGTCGAGGCGGTGCGCCATTACGGCCGCCTCGCGGACCTGATTTGCGTGGCCAAGCCGAACGGGGAGGAGAACCTGGGCTACAACACGTTGAAATCGGCGCTTTTCGCGTCGGGCCGCCCGGTCATGGTCTGTCCGAAGGCCGACCACGTGGCCCCCGATCTCGGCAGCCATGTCGCGATCGGCTGGAACGGCTCGCTCGAGGCGTCCCGCGCGGTGGCGCTTGCCATGCCGCTGATCGAGGGCGCGGACCAGGTGACCGTCCTGACGGCCGGGCGCGTCGAGCATACCGCGACGCCCGAAGAGTTCTGCCATTACCTGGCACAGCGCGGCATCTCCTCGCAGATCAACACCTTCGAACGCAGAGGCAATGTCGGGCGTGCGCTTCTCACGAAATGCACCGAGGTCGGCGCAAACATGCTGATTACCGGCGCCTATCATGAAAGCTACGAGCGGGAGACCCTGCTCGGTGGCAATTCGGCGACCATCGTGGCGGAAGCCGCGATTCCGGTCGTGATGGTGCACTGAGACAGCGTGCAGGACGAAAGTAATTTGTGGACACGACAGGGAGGATAAAATCAAACTCACGACAGGTTCCGTTGCAAGGGACGAACGGCCGAGGAGGGCCGGGGTCCCGTCGGAACCTTTACTGAACCTGACCGGATAGCGGTCGTTAACGGGAGGAAGACATGAATATTGTGAAAACTGTTACACTTGGTATCGCGGCCTTGGGGATCACGGCCCCGGCGGCGATGGCGGAATGGGAACCACGCAAACCGGTCGATTTCGTGATCATGGCCGGTACGGGTGGTGGCGCCGACCAGATCGCCCGTTTCATCCAGAATGTGGTCCAACAGAAGGACATGATGAACCGCCCGCTCATTCCCAATAACCGTGGTGGTGGCTCGGGTGCCGAGGCCTTGATCTGGCTCAACGAGACGAACGATCCCAATCATACGATCCTCGTTACGTTGAACTCGTTCTTCGCCACGCCGATCCGTCAGCCCGAGCTCGGCATCGACATCTCGACGTTCACGCCGATCGCCTTGATGGCCGTCGATCCCTTCGCACTGTGGGTCAACACGAAAAGCGAGGTCGATGACTTCGAAGAATGGATCGAGACCGTGAAGGCAGCAGACGGTGAATACATCGTCGGCGGCACCGGTTCCGGTCAGGAAGACAGCATCGTGTTCGCCTACCTGCAGAACGCCTACGATATCGATCTGAAGTACATCCCATTCAGCGGCGGGGGTGAGGTTGCGTCGGCCCTTGCCGGCGAACAGATCCAGGCCACCGTGAACAATCCCGCCGAGGCGCGAGGCTTCTACCAGTCCGGGGATGTGAAGCCGCTGCTTGTCTTCTCTGACGAGCAGATGGAGGAATACCCCGATGTTCCGACGCTCAAGGAAAAGGGCGAGGATTTCAGCTATAACAACCAGCGGGCCGTAGTCGGTGCGCCGGGCATGTCGGACGAGGCTGCAAAGTACTACCAGGACCTCTTCAAGGAGATTTTCGAGACCGAGGACTGGCAGACCTACATGGAGCGTGAGGCGATGTCGCCGCTCTGGCTGACGCCGGAAGAGCAGCGCGAGTACTGGCAGACGCAGATCAAGCGTCACGAAGAGCTGCTCGCAAGCTTCGAGTAATCCACGCAGTGATCTGAAACAAGGGAGGGCTGGCAATGCGGCTTGGCGAAATCATCACGGCGGGCCTGCTGGCCCTCCTATCCTTGTACTTCATGTACGAGGCGTCGTTAAACGGCTTTGGATACACGCGGGGCAGCGGTCCGCAAGGCGGCTTCTGGCCATTCTGGCTGTCCGTCGGGATGCTCGTATCAACGGGGTTCGTTGCGCTTAACTGGTTCAGGGGGACTTCGCCGGCCTCGCAGTCCGATGAACCCGTGCTCGACGCCTTCGGGCGTAAGACGCTGTTTCTTGTTGGTGGCGGCATCATCGGGTTCGTCGTGCTGGTCGATATCGTGTCGATGTACGGCGCGGTGGCGCTTTTCATGCTCTACTATACCAAGGTGCTCGGGGGGCATAGCTGGTGGGTGACAGCGCCGCTCGTGCTGGTGTTTCCGCTCATGCTTTTCTTCTTCTTCGAAGGGCTGATGCAGATAACGATGCCGACCGGGATGAGCTTTACAGATCCGGTCTACGACATCCTCTACAACATCATCTACTGAGCTGGAGCAAGCTTAGCTGACAAAAGGCGAATAAGCCATGGAAATTCTCTCTCTACTCGGTGACGGTATCGTCACCGCGGTGCAACCCCTCAATCTGATGCTTATCATAGCCGGCGTCTCGGTGGGACTGTTCATAGGTGCGATGCCCGGCCTCGGTTCGGTTAACGGCGTGGCCATTCTCTTGCCGGTCACCTTTCTCGTGCCCCCCGGATCGGCGATCATCTTTCTCGCGGCAATCTACTATGGCGCGATGTACGGCGGAGCCATTTCGTCGATCACGCTGGGCATTCCGGGGGCCTCGACAGCGGTGGCCACGACGTTTGACGGGCGACCACTGGCGCTTCAGGGCAAGGCCCGTCTTGCGTTGGTGGCGGCCGCGATCGGCTCTTTCACCGGAGGTACGGTGGCTGTCCTGCTGTTCACCGGCTTTGCGCCAGCCTTGGCCAGAGTCGCACTCAGCTTCGGTCCGCCGGAGATCTTCGCGCTCATGCTTCTGGCCTTCGCGACCTTTGTCGGGTTGGGCGGTGATGACATCGCAAAGACGATCTTTTCGATCTGTTTCGGGCTTGTGCTGGCGACGGTCGGCTTTGATCAGGTTTCCGGTGCGGCCCGCCTTGTCCTGTTTGACATGAACGGTTTCCTTGGCGGTATCAGTTTTCTCGTGCTGGCGATCGGGGTTTACGGTATCGGCGAGATGCTGTGGACCATCGACAGCATGCGTGGCGGGATTACCCAGAGCAAGGCGGATTATTCCGTAAAAGGCATTATCGAGGACTCGGGGACGACCGTCAGGGAGGGGTGGAAAGGCACGGCAATCGGGTCGTTCCTCGGGTTCTTCGTGGGATTGTTGCCTGCGGCGGGCGCGACCCCGGCATCGCTGATGAGTTACGGCATCGCCAAAATGTTGGCGAAGAACCCCGAAAAGTTCGGCAAGGGCGATGTTGGTGGCGTTGCCGCGCCAGAGGCGGGCAACAACTCTGCCTCCACGGGGTCGATGCTTCCGATGCTTACCTTGGGTATTCCCGGATCGCCGACCACCGCGGTGCTGTTGGGGGGCATGGTGATCTGGGGGCTGGTGCCCGGTCCGCGGCTGTTTGTCGACGAGCCGGAATTCGTCTGGGGTCTCATCGGGTCTTTCTATGTCTCGAACGTCGCAGCGGTGTTCGTGAACATCGCCTTCATCCCGCTCTTCATCTGGATGCTGCGTATGCCGTTCACGGTGCTCGCGCCGCTGATCTTCGTTCTGTCGATCGTCGGAGGTTTTGCCGCGATGAAGGACATGTTCGATATCTGGCTCCTGCTGGTCTTCGGCTTCGGGGCGTTCTTCCTGCGCAAGTTCGATTATCCGGTCGCCCCGGCGGTTCTGGCCATCGTGCTCGGCCCGATCGCGGAACCGACGATGCGCCAGTCACTGCTGATGTCGTCGGGGGATCCGATGATCTTCTTCAACCGGCCAATCGCGGCACCGATCATGGTCGTCGCAATCTTCCTGATCCTGTTGCCGGTCTTCAAGTACATGCTGGATCGGCGCAAGCGGGCGACCGAACAGGGCTGACCCCGCGCGAGGGTGGCGGATACGACACGGGGGAGGGGGCCGACCGGCCCCCTTCAGCTTTCATACCGGGTGCTGCCGCGCCGGTTCTCGTCGATCGGCAATTCCATCAACAGTGGCTGATGCGCGCGTTGCGAACAGGCTTGCCGGGGACAGAGATTGCAATTCAGACCGATCGGCGCGTAAAGCTTGGGATCGTCGAACTTGTAACTTGAGGCATAGCGCAGCCGATGCGCATATTTCGCCTCGCAGCCAAGGGCGAGGGTCACGCGCCGATCCTGCGTTTCCTCGCTGAAGACCGGGCGGTGGACCGTCCGGCTGATCGTGAAATACCGCGCGCCATCGGGCAGTTCGACGAATTGCGGCATCATGACACCCGGCTGGTAAAAGGCTGCGTGGATGTTCCAGACCGGGCACGACCCGCCATATTCGGCCAAGTGAAACGGGGTCGAGTTGAATCGCTTTGTCACGTTGCCGGCCTTGTCGATCCGCAGGAAGAAGAACGGCACGCCCCGCGCGCCCTCGCGCTGCAACGTGGTCAGCCGTTGACAGACCTGTTCGAACGAGGTGCTGAATTCCGTCGCGATCCGGTCGATGTCATAGGCGGCGGCCTCGGCCTCTTGCAGGAAGGCGTCATACGGCATGAGGAACGCAGCCGCGAAATAATTGGCCAGCTCCACGCGCAGCCGGGCGAGCGCGTGCTGCGACTTCAGCCCGCTGCGGAGGACGATATCCGAGATGGCCTCGGGATAGGCCACCAGGCAGAGCACATGTGCAAGCTGGAAGGCGCGGTTCGCGGTGTCGAGCGCCTGTGACAGGTGAACGACGCCGTTGGTCTCGTCATAGTAGCGCAGCGCATCGTTCAGATCCCCGAGCCGCCGGATCCGCACGGTGATGCCATGCCTGTCCTCGAGCAATTGGCGCAGAACGAAATACCGGTCTTCCGGCGAGGTGAAAGTACCGTCGCGGGCGCCCTCGGCGGCCTTCTCCAGTTCGGGAAAATGGTTGCCGTGGTCGCGAAAGAAATTGTGAATCACCGTCTCGGGAGAGCTGCGCAGCAATTCGTCGGCGCCATTGTCCCCGGCCAGGTTCAGGATCTTCTCGAGCGCGGTGCGATAGACCTCGTGCAGTTCGAGGAAGAGATCGACGAGCCGCGGCGCATGATCCACCGCGCCCCGCAATTCCTGTATGTCGGGCCGGCCGGACTTGAGCACCGGATCGCGCGTCGCGTGCCGCAGATCCGCCACCCGACGCGCGGTTTCATCCCGGGTCAGATCGCGCCAATCCACGGCATAGGCATCCGCCAGGGACATGAGCAATTGGACGGAAAGGCTTCGCTGGTTGTTCTCGAGCAGGTTTATGTAGGACGGGCTGACGCCCAGTGTCCGCGCCATCTCGGCCTGTGTCTGGTTTCGTTCCCGTCTGAGTTCACGCAGCCGCGGGCCGATCAGTGTCTTTGCCAATGATCTTTCCTTACAACATTACAAATTTTCCGTTTGTGAATTTAACAATATACACATCAACGATATTTTTATAGCGGTTGTTTCACTCATTTGGTATTTCTTGATGAACTGCGGACAACTCCTGACGAATGCAAAAGGAAGATCATGGCATACAAGATCGTCATACTCGGCGCGTCCTACGGCTCGCTTCTCGGAACAAAGCTGCTGATGGCAGGTCAGGATGTGACGCTGGTCTGCCGGCAGGCCACCGCTGACCTGATCAACAGCGAGGGCACGGATGTGCGCATCAAGTTGCGCGACGAGGCCGAGCACCGGTCGTTCCGCTCTGGCGATCTGCCCGGGAGGCTCGATGCGAATACGCCCGAGCAGGTCAACCCCGACGATTACGACATGGTGGCCCTCGCCATGTCCGAACCGCAATACTGCAACGAGTCCATCGTCGACCTGCTAGGCCGGATCGCGGCGAGCGGCAAGCCCTGCCTGTCGATCATGAACATGCCGCCCTTGCCTTACATGCGCCGGATCGAAAAGCTGGACGCCGGCAAGCTCGAACCCGGCTATACCTGCCCGGACGCGTGGAAAGGGTTCACCCCGGGGGCCGTCACCCTGTGCAGCCCCGATCCGCAGGCCTACCGTTCGCCCGAAGGCGGGGCGAACACGCTGCACGTCGGGTTGCCGACGAACTTCAAGTCGGCACCGTTCGAGAAGCTGGAACACAACAAGATCCTCCGCGACCTCGAATCCGCGATCGACGCCGTGCGGGTCGATGGAATGGACGTGCCGGTGAAGCTGCGGGTGTTCGACTCTCTCTTCGTGCCCTTCGCCAAGTGGAGCATGCTTTTGACCGGCAACTACCGCTGCGTGCTGCCCGACGGGGCCCGCCCGATCAAGGAAGCAGTGCATGGCGATATCGACCTGTCGCAACACATCTACGAGCTGGTGAACGAGGTCGTCAGCCGCCTGGGGGCCGATCCCGAGGACCGCGTTCCGTTCCAGAAATACGCCAACGCCGCCAACGGCCTGCTGAAGCCGTCCTCTGCGGCCCGCGCCATCAATGACGGGGCGCAGCGCGTGGAACGGGTGGACATGCTGGTGACGCTGGTTGCCCAACAGGTCGGAGTGTCCGTATCCGAACTGAGCAGTATTGTCGAAACGGTCAATGCGCGTCTGAAGGAAAACGAACTCGAACATTCCTGAGACGGTTTAGCCGGCATTGCGGGTATCTCACGTGCGCTGACCTTGGGTCAGTGAACGCCGGCAGTGCGCATCACGCGCGGCTTTTCCCAAGAAAGGGCTCTCTGACAACCGGGTCTCTCCCTTGGACGTGGGGGGCCCGCGATCGGGCCGCGCAGTCGGATGCATGTTCGTGCGGCCTTATCTCGTTCGTGCTCATGAACGATGTTTACATCCTGAGATTAGAGGTTAGCGTGTCCCGAAAGTGACCCGGCCCCTGGCATCATTGATCGGGGCAGAGGCAAGAAAACGCGGAGTAGGGATGGCAATCGCGCTGCAAGCGACGGGACTGACCAAGGAGTTCGACGGGTTCGTCGCCGTGAACAACGTCGATCTGTCGATCGAGAAGGGTTCTATCCATGCCCTGATCGGGCCGAACGGGGCCGGCAAGACGACCTGTTTCAACCTTCTGACGAAGTTTCTGCAACCGACGCGCGGGACCATCACGTATGAAGGGTGCGACATCACCCGGATGAAGCCGACCGACATCGCCAGACTTGGCATGGTGCGGTCGTTCCAGATCTCGGCGATCTTTCCCGATCTGACGGTCTTGCAGAACGTGCGCGTCGCGTTGCAGCGCACCCGCGGCGAAAGCTACGATTTCTGGCGATCCGACCGCATCCTCGCGAAGCTCAACGATCAGGCATGCGCGCATCTCGACGAGGTCGGTCTGGCGGAGTTCACCAACGAACGGGCCGCGGCGCTGCCTTACGGTCGCAAGCGCGCGCTGGAGATTGCGACCACGCTCGCGCTTGCGCCGGACATGCTGTTGCTCGACGAGCCGATGGCGGGCATGGGGCGGGAGGATGTCACGCTCATCTCGCAGCTGATCCGCCGGATCGCGAAGAATCGCACCGTGCTGATGGTGGAACACAATCTGTCGGTGGTGGCCGATCTGTCGGACCGCATCACGGTTCTGGCGCGTGGCGAAATCCTGGCCGAAGGCACCTACGAGGAGATTTCCAAGGCCCCCGAGGTGATCGAGGCATATATCGGAGCGAGCCATGAGTGACCCGTCCAATGTGCTGCTGAAGGTTTCCGGCCTGCAGGGCTGGTATGGCGAAAGCCACGTGCTGCACGGTATCGATTTCGAGGTCCGCAAGGGTGAGGTCGTCACCCTGCTGGGCCGCAACGGGGCGGGCAAGACCACGACCCTGCTGGCGATCATGGGCATCCTGAAAAAGCGCACCGGGTCGATCACGTTCTCCGGCGCCGAGCTGATCGGGTTGCAGCCGCGCCAGATCGCCCGGCAGGGCATCGCCTTCTGCCCCGAGGAGCGCGGGATCTTCGCGTCGCTCAGCGTCGAGGAGAACCTGATGCTGCCGCCGCGCATCACCGAGGGCGGCCTGAGCATCGAACGCATCTACGATCTCTTCCCCAACCTTTACGAGCGGCGCAAGAGCAGCCAGGGCTCCAAGCTGTCTGGTGGCGAGCAGCAGATGCTGGCCATCGCGCGGATCCTGCGCACCGGTGCCAAGACCCTGCTGCTAGACGAGCCGACCGAAGGCCTCGCCCCGGTCATCGTCCAGCAGATCGGCCATACCATCGAGGCGCTGAAGGACGAGGGATTCACGATTGTGCTGGTCGAGCAGAACTTCCACTTCGCCGCGTCGGTCGCCGACCGGCACTACATCGTCGATCAGGGCCGCGTGGTGGACATGATCCCCAATGCAGAGCTTGAAGAGAATACCCAGAAACTTCACGACTACCTGGGTGTCTGAACCATAAGGCACCCGGTTCAACGGCGCATCCGCGCCGCAAACAGGAGGAAAAGACATGATCAGGAAGCTTGCCATCAGTCTCTCGGCTTTCGCCGCGATGACCGGTGCGCCCGCCGTGGCGCAGGATATCGACGTCAAGCTGGGCGTTCTCAACGACCGGTCGGGGACCTATGCGGACCTGTCGGGCGAGGGCTCTGCGGTGGCCACGCGCATGGCGGTCGAGGATTTCGGTGCTGCCGAGAAGGGCATGGACGTCGAGGTGCTGTCGGCCGACCACCAGAACAAGCCCGACGTCGGCAGCAACATCGCGCGCGAGTGGTACGATGTGGAAGGTGTCGATGCGATCGTCGACGTGCCGACCTCGTCGGTGGCGCTGGCCGTGGCCGACATCACCGCCGACAATAACGGCGTATTTCTGATTTCCGGGGCCGGATCGACCAGCCTGACGCGCGAGCAGTGCCAGCCGACGACCGTGCACTGGACCTACGACACCGCAGCGCTGGCCAATGGCACCGGCGGCGCCGTGACCAATGCCGGCGGAGAGAAGTGGTTCTTCCTGACCGCCGACTACGCGTTCGGCCACTCGCTGGAGGAAAACACCATGGACGTTGTCCGCGAGAATGGCGGCGAGGTCGTGGGCAGCGTACGTCACCCCTTCCCGGCACAGGATTTCTCGTCCTACCTGCTGCAGGCGCAAGGGTCCGGCGCTGACGTGATCGGGCTGGCCAATGCCGGCAGCGATACTGTCAACGCCATCAAGCAGGCCTCGGAATTCGGCATCACCCAGGCCGGGCAGTCGCTGGCCGCGCTGCTGATGTTCGTCACCGACGTGCATTCGCTGGGGGCCGAGACGGCGCAGGGCCTGAACCTGACCGAGGCGTTCTACTGGGATCAGAACGACGCCACCCGTGAATGGACCGAACGCTACGAGGCCGAGATGGGCTCGAAGCCGACGATGGTCCATGCCGGCGCCTATTCCTCGACACTTGCCTATCTCGCGGCGGTCGAGGCGCTGGGCAGTGCCGAGGACGGCGCGGCCGTGGTCGCCCAGATGCGCGAAATGGACATCGACGATCCGTTCTTCGGCAAGGTCGAGATCCGCGGCGACGGGCGCGCGGTCCACGACATGTATCTCTTTGAGGTCAAGTCGCCGGACCAGTCGGAAGGCGAATGGGACCTCTACAATCAGGTCGCGACCATCAGCGGCGAGGATGCCTTTCTGCCGATGCTGGAAGAGTGTGACTTCTCCAAGCAGTAAGTTCTGAAACACGTGGCGTCCCGCCCTTGTCGGGGCGCCACGTACGCTGACCGACGAACAATCCAAGGGTAGCCGTCATGTTCGAGCTTCTGGGAATACCGCCGCAGGTTCTGCTGGGCCAGCTTCTGCTGGGCCTGATAAACGGGTCTTTCTACGCGGTTCTGTCGCTGGGTCTGGCCGTGATCTTCGGATTGCTGAATATCATCAATTTCGCCCATGGGGCGCTTTACATGGCGGCGGCCTTCGTGGCCTGGATGTTCCTCAACTATCTCGGCATCGGCTACTGGCCCGCGCTGATCCTGTCGCCGCTGATCGTCGGCGCCTTCGGCATGGTTCTGGAGCGCACCATGCTGTCGCGGCTTTACCACCTCGACCACCTCTACGGGCTGCTTCTGACGTTCGGTCTGGCGCTGGTCATCCAGGGGCTGTTTCGGAACTATTATGGCGTGTCCGGCCTGCCGTACCAGATCCCCGAAGCCCTGGGCGGCGGGACCAACCTGGGCTTCATGTTCCTGCCGAACTACCGCGCCTGGATCGTGGTCGCCTCTGTCCTCGTGTGTTTCGGCACATGGTTCCTGATCGAAAAGACCCGGCTGGGCGCCTATCTGCGCGCCGGTACGGAAAACCCGGTGCTGGTCGGTGCCTTCGGCGTGAACGTCCCCCTGATGATCACCCTGACCTATGGCTTCGGCGTGGCACTGGCCGGGTTCGCCGGCGTGCTGGCCGCGCCGATCTACTCGGTCAACCCGGTGATGGGCGAACAGTTGATCATCACCGTTTTCGCGGTGGTGGTGATCGGCGGCATGGGCTCGATCATGGGGGCGATCCTGACGGGTTACATGCTGGGCATCGTCGAGGGCCTGACACGGGTGTTCTACCCCGAGGGATCGAACGTCGTGATCTTCGTCATCATGGCAATCGTGCTGATGTTGAAACCTGAAGGACTGTTCGGGAGGCCCGCCTGATGGCTATGGCAGACAATACAACCTCGCGTGCCGCACCTGGCGCCGGCATGCCGATGCTGCACAAGGTCATCTTCGCGGTGCTGCTGGTGTTCCTGATCACGCTGCCGTTCTTCGTGTATCCGGTCTTCGCGATGAAAGTCATGTGTTTCGCGTTGTTCGCGGCCGCATTCAACCTTTTGCTGGGCTTCGGCGGGCTGCTGTCGTTCGGCCATGCCGCCTATTTCGGCGGTGCCAGCTATATCGCCGCGCATGCCTCCAAGGTCTGGGGGCTGACCCCAGAGCTGTCGATCCTGTGCGGGGCCGCGGCCGCGGCCTTTCTGGGCTTCATCATCGGGTCGCTGGCGATCCGCAGGCAGGGCATCTATTTCGCCATGGTGACGCTGGCCTTCGCGCAGATGGTCTATTTCATCGCCCTGCAGGCAGATTTCACCGGCGGCGAGGACGGGATACAAAGCGTGCCGCGCGGCAACCTCTTCGGGCTGGTCTCGCTGGAGGACAACATGGCGCTTTACTTCTTCGTGCTGCTGGTGACCTTCGGCGGCATCCTCGCGCTTTACCGGATCGTGCATTCGCCCTTCGGCGAGGTTCTGAAGGCAATCCGGGAGAACGAGCAGCGCGCGACGTCCCTCGGCTACGACGTGAACCGCTACAAGCTGATCGTCTTCACGCTGTCGGCGACGATGGCCGGCGTGGCCGGCGCCACGAAAAGCCAGGTCTTCCAGTTGGCCACGCTGACGGATGTGCACTGGTCGATGTCCGGCGAGGTGGTGCTGATGACGCTTCTGGGCGGCATGGGCACGGTCTTCGGGCCGCTGGTCGGCGCGGGCCTGATCGTGACGATGCAGAACTACCTCGCCACGTTCGGGGCGTGGGTCACGATCATCCAGGGCGTGATCTTCGTGCTCGGTGTGCTGATGTTCCGCGAGGGGATTGTGGGTGTCATTTCGCGCTGGTTGAAACGTCCGCTCTGATCCCGTGACCGGATGGATGGGGCCTCGCCCCGACATGATGCTGCAGGAGGCGCGCGACGTCCCTGTTGGCGGCGGTTGCGAAGAGAATGGCGTGCGCCGGTGTGAACTCGCCTGCGGTGACAATCAGCGTCTTGATGAGCGACAGGTGGATTTGCTCGACGACGTCCGGCACGAGTACGGCGTTGCTGTGAAGACCGGGACTTTCGTGCAGGAACACCAGGAAAAAGCTGAGAAACCATTGCAGGCACGTGGATCGCTCCTCGAGTTCCACACCTTTTGAGGACGCTCGGAATCCGAAACCCAGATCCGGAAATGGTTGCCATCGACCTCGAAGCGGAAACGACAGTCGCCCAGGCGCCACTAGAGCCCGAATCGATCGCCGAGGCGCATGACAGCCGATTGCAGACGTATCGACCGCGTGCGCTCGGCCTCGGCGATACCCGCCATCAGCTGCGGGTCAAGTCCGTGCTCGACACGGTTCCACGGTGACCAATGCGTTCGACCCCGCCGCGTTGGACCTTTTCCCGCGCGAGGCGACGCTCGGCGTCCTCACGGTTGTCGCGCCCCAGTTCGAGGATCTCGGTCGGCTGCAGCCCGACGAACCCGAAGAGCATGCGCAGTGTGAACCTTGGCGAATTGCTTTGCACCAAGATCATCGCGCGCCATGTCCTCGACGAGATGTGGCAGGTAGATCTCCGAGTCGAGGTTCCCCTTGCTGGAACAATAGACGCAGCCGGGCAGCCGCGACAGCAAGGCCGCATCATGGTGGTGCCGGCCACCGTCGGGGCGCTTTCGATCCCTGTCAGCATGATCTCGACGGTCCCGAGGGCGGTCCTGCGCAGCTCGACCCGGCCGTCCGGCGCATCTTTGGCGTCAAGCCGGGTGCGTGCGGCCTGAATGCCTGCGTTCACGCGACCGGCGGCGCCTTGCCATTGGCGGTCATGGTAAGGGACTCTACCGTGTAGCTGCCATCATAGAGCCGGCCGAAGGCGACACGGCGTGCGGCCGGCGCGGGGATGCCGGCAAGCGCCGAGATGTCATCGGCGAGCGGACCGGTGTCGAACTCGGCAAGGATGAAGCGGTAGGTGCCGGGCGCGGTCCCGATCTCGGCGCACAACGACTAAGGATAGTCCGAGACCGGGTCGAGGCCGCCATCCGCGACGGGGTTCAGCTTCCACAGAGGCAGCAGCAGGTTCGTCTTGCCGGACTCGTTCACGCTCACCAGCGCGGTGACCTTGCCGAGGTCCAGCCACCCGCTTTCCTTGACCAAGCAGAAATGCGTGACTCTGTAGCGCAGAAGCGTCAGGGGCGTCTGGTCCGTTGTGACACCCTCGGGGCCGGTCGCTTGAGCGTCTTGTGTAAGGGGCGGGGTGATGGGATCGTGGCGCATGTCATGGTTCCTCTTTTTTGAGTGTTGAATGATGGGGGATCAGGGGGTCGCGTGATCCGATGCGTGCAATGGCGCCTCGACAGCGGTCTCGAAGTCAGGGGTCTGGCTGAACCGGCGCTCCAGGATTTCGATCATGAGCAGCGCCACGATACCTGGCTGGCCAAGCCGGCCGGCGCCGTTCCAGGCGTCAACCGCCGCCGGGACCGCACGCCCGCGTCGCGCCATGGCCCGGCGCCGCCGCGCCAGTGTCTCGTTCATCCGTGCCGCGGCCCGGGCCATCGGTGCCCCGAGCGCAGCCAGGAACGCGGCCCAGCCGACGCGACGCGGGTGGGCATCGATAGCAGCGGCCAACGCGATCAAGGACCCCGCGAGGATCGGCCAGACACTGCCCCGGGGCCGCCTCGGTAATCGGTAGCGCGTCGCTTCCGGCCAGGGCGGGCCAGAGCAACGGCAACGCCACGGATCCGAGTATCAGCGCAACGAACGGCAGGACCACTGCGTCGACCGTGACCCAGGCCAGGGCTGCTGGACGAGCGCGCCACACCTGCACGAGAAACCGAGCCATGATCAGCGTCGTGACCACGCCCGAAAGCGAGAGTGCCAGCGTCAGCCAGGACACCCAGCCTGCGGGCCCTTCGTATAGCGCGGATTTGAGCGCCTCCTTGCCCAAGGCCCCCGAAAAGGTCGGAAGGCCCGACAGGATCAGGACGGGCAGCAAGAGGGCGGCGGTCATCACCACGGCCCCGATGCGGCCATCCTGTGCCGCGAAGGCGCCCGTGCCGAGGAACAACGCGCCCTTGGCGAGCGCGTGATGCGCCGCAAGAAAGACAAGTACCGGCAGGATGACGGCCCATGCCTCCGGGACCGACAGCGAGACCCCGATCCCCAGTGCCATGATGCCCATCTGGCTGACGCTCGAAAACCCGAGCACGGCCTTGGGGCTCGGTTCCCGCGCCGCGAGCAGAAGGGCGGTGAAGATCGTCACCAGCCCTGCGGACATCATCACCACACCCGGATCGGCATAGGCCGCGCGGCCAAGCGGCACGGCCACGATGATCCGGTAAAGCCCAGCCTTGATCATGGCCCCCGACAGCACGGCACCACTGGGGCCCGTGGCCCCGATCCACAGAAGGTATCCGCGCGTGACGTCGCCCACAGGCAGGATGACGCGCGCAAAGCGCTGGCAGATCTCGCCGGGGATGGGGGCCGAGCCATCCGGCAGCCCGCGATCGATCTGCCAAACGATGATCACCGACGCGAGCAGGACCACGACCTCTATCAGCGTGTCACTGGACCGGAAATTGAGCAGGACCGCGGTGACCGGATGCACGACGCCGCGTTGCGCCATGGCCCCGCCGGTCACCCCGGTTCCGATGACCGCCTCGGCACGCGCCACGTCGGGTGCCATGAGACGCACGAAACCGATGGCGACGAAGATCCCGAAGACGGCGAACGCGACGATCATCGCAAAGGGATCGCGCGCAAGCAGCGTGAGGCCCGCGATGCCGACGATGGCCACCGCGAGCAAAGGGTCGAAGACGAGGAGCGGATCGGTCACCGGCGCCCCTCCTGCATCGGAACGCAGGCATGCCGCGCGTGCCGGGCAATGAGATGCCCGGCGATCGCGCCCGACAGCGCCACGAGGACCCGGATCAGCACGATACGCACGGCCTCTCCCAAGGCGTCGGTACCGCAGGCCGCGCCCAGGCAGATCAGGGCAAGGCCCATCCCGTCGGCCTTCGTCAGCGCGTGCAGCCGGACGAAGACATCGGGAAACCGCACGAGACCCACGTTGCCCGCGACGACCGTGGTTCCCAGCAGCTGCGCGGATATCATTCGGTCACTTTGGGACGGGCCGCGCAGGATGCGCTATGGGCTGGGATCGGCTGCGCAGGGTTCTCAAAGCGGCACCGTGGTGTATGGTATCCGGACAAGGGATCACGAAAGGGATTTTGACATGGCTTTGCTGCAGCACGACACGCGTTCCGGGCCGATGAACGAGCAGGACGCGCACGCCGCGTTCCATCGAAACCGTGCCGCCGTCCAGTTCGCCAAGCTCGACCGTGACTTCGATCAGATCAGCGAGTTTCAGCGCTTCGTTCGATGGGAGCTTGACCGGGGCAACGCCAAGCCGATGCGCCCGGAAGTGAAAATCCTGGCCGAGATCATCGAGCGCGAGCCCTTCGTGCGCATGTATGCCAGGGAGGGGCTGTCGGAGATCCCATGGCCGCGGCGCCATTTCGACAGCGTCGACCAGATGCTGCAGGCGATCAACTACGTCACCTGGACCGCGCCGATCTTTCGGGACGTCAATTCGATCTCGTGGCAGTTTCCGCTCTCGGCGCTGATGAATTTCTGGATGATGACGCCCTCCGGCAAGCAGCTGATGCGCATGCCGCAGTTCAACGATGCGATCAATGACGTCATGGCCGCATGGTGCAGCTTTCTCGACAGCCCGGACAGTCTCTATGTCCTCAATGACGGGCCGACGGGCTGGCTTAACGAGAAGGCGCTCGAATACAACAAGGTGGTCGAGGACTACGAGATTCCCGACCGCGACGCGCCGCACTGGGGCTGGAAATCCTATAACGAGTTTTTCCACCGCATGGTGCGCGCCGATCGGCGCCCGGTGGACGACCCCGACAGCAATCGGGTCATCAACTCGCCGAATGACGGCGTCGCCTGGGCGATCGAGCACTATGCGCAGCGCGACGATGCATTCTGGCTCAAGACGCAGGTCTATTCGCTCGGCAACATGCTCAACCAGAGCCCGTTCACCGAACGCTTCGTCGGTGGCACGGTCTACCAGACCTACGTGAACGGCGGGGCAGATTGGCACGGATTCTCCGCGCCGATCAACGGGGTCGTCAAGGGCGTCGAGAAGGTCCGTGGCTACTGCTGGAGCGAGAGCGACGCGGTTGGCCCGGACCCGATGTCGGGACCCTACTCGCAGGGCTGGGCGGCGGGCGTCGCATCGCGCGCGATGATCTATATCGACAGTGGCGACACCACGCTCGGCATGGTCTGCGTGATCCCGATCGGACTGACCGAGGTCTCTTCGCTCGACTGCTTCGTGAAGGAGGGCGACGCGGTCAAGAAGGGCGATGTTCTCGGCCAGTTCAGCTTTGGCGGCTCGTCCTTCGCGCTGGTCTTTCAGCCCGGCGCGGTGCGCGAGATCCTGGTCAAGCCGCCGTTGACCGGCCGCAACGCCCAGCCCGAGGACACGCTGCGGGCCAACGAGCGCTGCGCCATCGCCAATCTCGACGGCGATGGCGGCTGAGCGGCGCGCCGCACGGCGGGGGCACGCGCATGATTGACCGCCAGGACGAACTCGATGCCCGATACCGCGGTCTTTACCCGGTGCGCGCCGGCTTTCTGCCCGCCGGGCGCCACGGCGTGACCCCCTTCAATCGCGGTCTGCAGGCAGCTGCGATGCGCCGCGACGATGCCGAGTTGGAGCCTTCGGTGCAGGCGCTCGCGCGGCTGATGGAGCGCGACGGGGTGGTCAGGATGCTCGTCGCGGAGATGATCGATGAGGTGGACGCGGCGCATCGCACCGTCGAGACGCCCGGGGAGTTGCTGCGCCAGCTCGACCACATCATCCGTCTGGCTCCGCATTGGGAAGACGATCCGGCCAAGCGCCACTTCTTCCCGATGTCGACGCTTTTCACTTACATGATGATGACGCGGGCGGGCGAGGCGGCGTTTCGCAATCGCCGGTTCAACGACGCGCTTCGCGCGATCCTGCGCGCCTGGTGCGCCTATCTCGACAGCCCCGACAGCCGCGACGTGCTCAACGAGGGACCGCATGGCTGGCTGTCACCGCAGGCGCAGCGCTACAACCGTCTCGATACCTGCAGGATTCCCGACAAGGACGCGTCGCATTGGGGCTTCGCGTCCTTCAATGCGTTCTTCCATCGCGAGATCAAACCCTCCGAGCGGCCGATTTCGGCACCCGCGGATCCTCGGGTCGTCGTCTCGGCCAATGACGGCACGGTTTACCGCGTCGCGCGCGAAGTGGCGTCCGACGCACCCTTCTGGATCAAGGCGCAGCCCTATTCCGTGCGCGACATGCTGGCCGGCAGCCCGCTGACCGAGCGGTTCGCCGGGGGCGACGTGCTGCAGAGCTATCTCTCGGGCGCGGACTATCACCGCTGGCACGCGCCTGTTGCGGGCACGGTGGTCGAGCTGCGCGTGGTCGAGGGCCTCATGTTCTCGAATCTCGAGAGTATGGGCAACGATATCTCTGGCATGGGCAGCCAAGGCTATTACACGAACATCAACACGCGGGGGATCTGCATCATCAAGGCGGATCACCCCGGTCTCGGCCACGTTTGCGTGATGCCGGTCGGAATCACCGAAGTCTCCTCGATCCGCCACAGTGTCGAAGCGGGCGACCGTGTCGAGAAGGGCCAGGAGATCGGTCGCTTTTCCTACGGAGGGTCCAGCATGGCGCTGTTGTTCGAACGCGGGGCGATCGAGCGTTTCACTGCCTTCGTGCCCGACGACCCGGGGCGCACGGGCCGGATCCGGGTCAATGCCGAGATCGCGATCGCCACTTGAGCCGGAGGAGGCCACATGTGCACCACAATGATTCTCACCAAGGGCGCCACCGCGAACGGGGCGATGGTGGTCACGCATTCAGACGATGACGAACTGTCGGATCAGCGGGTGATCTGCGTGCCCGCCGGGACGCATCCCGAGGGGTCCGTGCGCCCGATCCTGCCGGAAGCCTACGACTACCCCCGCCTCGTTCGGAAGGATCGCGGCCCGTATTACGACACGCCCGGCTGGCCCGAGACGCAGCCCCTCGGCGCGATCCCGCAGGTGCCCCACACCTTTGCCTATTTCGACGGCAATTACGGCATCGTCAACGAGCACAACCTGATGATGGGCGAGTGCACCAACGGGGCGCGTTACCAGCCGGATCCGGTGAGCGCCGAGGCGGCCGGGCCGGATCGTCATGTCAGGCTGATGTACAGCTCCGAGCTGAGCCGCATCGCGCTCGAACGCTGCACCCGCGCAGGCGAGGCTATCACGATGATGGGCGAACTGATCGACGAGTGGGGCTATTACGGCGAGGGCGAGACCCTTCTGGTGGCCGACGCGGACGAGGCCTGGGTCTTCGAGATGTGCGCGCTGCCGAGCGAGACGCATCACAGCGCCTGGGTCGCGCAGCGCGTGCCGGATGGCGAGGTCTTCGTCGCCGCCAACACCTTCCGCATTCGCGACGTGCCCGGCGACGACCCCGACCAGATGCATTCCGACCATCTGCACGCGGATCTGAAGGCGGTCGGGTATTGGGATCCGGCGCAGGCGCCCGTTCTCGACTGGCTGCCAGCGATCAGCGAGGGGGAATACAACCACCCCTATTACTCGTTGCGGCGCATCTGGCGCGTGCTCGACCGGGTGAACCCGGATCTGGGGCTGAGTCCTTGGGTCGAGGGGACATATACCCGGGCCTATCCGTTCTCGGTGCCGCCCAACCGCAAGCTGACCCGGATGGAGATCTTCGACCTCTACCGAGACCATTACGAGGGCACGCAGTTCGACATGACCCGCGGCATCGCAGCGGGTCCTTACGGCGACCCGCACCGCTTCGTTGGCCCGTATGACGGCGATCAGAACGCCCCTGGCGGCAGGCATGCCATGCCCGGCGCGTGGGAGCGGGCGATCTCGGTTTTCTACCAGGGCTACAGTTTCGTGCTCGAGACGCGTCCCGGCGCGCCGGAGGGGGCCGAGGGCGTGATGTGGCTCGCGCCCGATGTCAGCTATACCAGCGTCTTCATGCCGTTCTGGCCGAGCACGGCGACGCTTCCGGAGAGCGTGCAGACCGGAAATCCGCGCGACTACGACCCGGAGGTCGCGTGGTGGCTCTTCGACTTCGTCGGCAACTGGGCGCGGCTCAACTGGCGCCGGATGACCGAGGTCGATATCCTTCCGCTGCAGAGAAGCCTCGAAAAGCGCGCCTTCGACATGGTCGCGGCCGTCGAGGAGGGGCACGCAGGCGGCGGCGACCGGCGCGAGCGACTCGCCGCCGCCCAGGCCGAGAGCGCCGCGCAGATCCTCGACGCGTGGCGGGCGCTCGGTAACAGGCTGATCGCCAAATACGCCGACGGCTATGTCAATTCCGGTCCGAACAAGCGCAAGAGCGCGGCGGCCATCGGCTATCCGGCTGCCTGGCTGGCCGAGACCGAGTATCCGCAGGGGCCCACGAGCTATGAGATGCCTGTTCAGGCGGGTCGGCGCTGAGCGCCGGGCCCGGTCACTCGATCTCGATCCGTCGGAAGATCGAGGGCAGCAATTCGGCCAGAAGGCGGTCGATCTCGCTCGCGTTCGGTTGATGGATGAAAGCGCGGCGCGGCATGATCCGATCATTGACCCAGTGCTCGGACCAGCCATGGGTGGTGTCGATGCAGCGCTCGGCGACGTTCATCCGCGCCGCGTGATCCGGTGTCAGCCGCGACTGAAGGTCAAGGCATCCCGACAGGAAGATGTCCACATAGGACTGCACGATCGGCCAGTGCGCGCTCGGCGGATGGATGGCCTCAGGGGTGTTGACATAGATCCAGACCTGCGCGTCACGCGGAAGCGACCAGCCGTCGAGCATCTCGATCTGCGCGGGCGGCACAGGGTGGCGGCAATAGAAGGCCTCGCGATCGTCCGTGCCTGCCAGATCGCCGGATGCCTTGTAGACGACGGCGAGCATCTCTGGCACCGGACCGTCGCCCGAGGGCATCTCGACACCAAGATATGTCGGCGCATGACCGGTGCTGCGCCCACGCGTGTTCCAGGCCCGGCGAAAGCCGGTGACAGTGACGGGGTGGTTGGGGCCCGCATCCGGCGCCGAGCGGCGCTTCGAGTCTTCCTCCATCAGGCTGCCATAGCCGACGACGAATTGCGGTCGCGAGGGGTCCGGTTCGGGAAGGCAGGCGGCAGCCGTCGGCCCCGTCAGCGTCACCAGAGCGAGCGCTGCGAGAAAGTGCCTTGTCATTCCCAATCCTCCATTGATCTCAACGTTCGGATCGCGATCGGCTCGCCCTGTCCGCGCAATGTGACGGTGCCGCTGGATTCGAGCGGGCAGTCGCGCCGCAGACGGCTTGCCGTCGCTTCGGAGACGATGACGAGGCTGCCAAGGTCCTTGTTCAGTTGCTCGAGGCGGCCTGCAGTGTTCACCGCTCTGCCGACGACGGTGTAGGTGAGGCGCGAGCCGTCGCCGACATTTCCGGCCACGACCTCGCCCGTGTCGATGCCGATGCGCGTGCGCATGCGGCATCCGCAGAAGTCCTGCGTCTCGGTCGCCGCGTGAATCTTCAACGCGGCCTGCACCGCGTTGTCGGCGTGGTCGGGATCCGCGACCGGGACGTTGAAGATCGCCATCAGCGAGTCGCCGTCGAAATTGTTGACGATGCCGCCATGCTCGGTGATCGGTTCGATGATCGCGCGGAAATAGACGTTGAGCATCTCGACCACCGCCTCGGGCGGGTGCGCCTCGACGATGCGGGTGAACCCCTCGATGTCGGTCAGCAGCACGGTCGCCTCGGTGCGCCGGGGCTCGAGCTGGCCCTCGCTTTCCATGATCTGGGTGACCACGGTATCCGGCACGAACTTGCCGAGAATGCTCCGGATGAAGTCCATCTGATTGAGCACCGCGTCGTTCAGCCGTTTCTTGGTAAGCGAGGCGCCGATGCGCGCTCGCAGAAGCACCGGGTCGAAAGGCTTGCGCAGATAATCCTCGGCGCCCTTCTCGATACATTCGATGGCGGTGCTCACCTCATCGCTGGCCGAGATGACGATGACGGGCAAGCTGCGCAGTGCCGCGTCCTGCTGCATCTCGGCGAGGACCTCGTGCCCGCTCATTCCCGGCATGACGATGTCGAGGAGGACGAGATCGAAAGGCTCGGCCCGCATCATCTCGAGGGCCCGGATACCGTCCTCGGCCACCTCGGAGGTGTTGCCGAGGGCGCGGACGGCCATGGACAGCTTCAGCCGGTTCGGGGCATGGTCGTCGACGATCAGGATCCGGCCCGGCTTGTCGGTCATCCCGTGCGCTCCGCGTTCAGGTCGAGCGCGAGGAGCGCCCGCTCGACACGCGCCCATTCGGCGATCGCGGCTTCGGCGATGGCAGGGGCCCCGGTCGTGCAGCCCTCGGCACCCATCCGCTCCAGCGTCTTGCATTGGTCGGCCAACCGGATGGCACCGAACTCGGCGGCGCTGCCCTTGATGGTGTGGGCGGCGATGCGCAGGCGTCCAGCGTCGCCGTTCGCCCCTTCGGCCAGATCGGTGAAGAGGCGCGGCGCCTCGCTCCGGAAGCTCTCGAGCAGCTCGCTGAACAAAGCAGGATCGCCGCCGACCAGTGCGATCATCTTGTCAATGGCGGCCCGGTCGAGTTCCGGCGCGTCGCTTTCGCGATCGACCGCCTCCGCGACGGCGGGCGGCGCACCTCCAGACGCGACCAGCGCGGTTTGGCAGTCGACCAGAACCCGTGTCAGCTCGGCGACGTCGATGGGTTTGCGCACGATGTCCACGGCGCCAGCAGCCTGACAGTCCTCCCAGTCGCTCTGAAGGACATTCGCCGTCAGCATCACGACCCGCGGCCAGTCGCCGGGATAGCGTTCGCGCACCGCGCGCGTCGCCTCGCACCCATCCATTTCAGGCATGTGGACATCCATCAACACCAAGTCATAACGCGCCTTGTCGAGCGCGGCCAGAACCTCGCGGCCATTCTCGACCGTCGCCACGGTGTAGCCGAGGCGTGAAAGCATCAACGTTGCGAGACGCTGATTCGTCGGGTGGTCGTCGGCCAGCAGGATCCGCAGCGGATGGCGCTCTGCAAGTTCGGAATCGAAGACCTGCAGGCCGGCGATCGAGGCCTCGTCTTCCGGCGCGGAGCCGAGCAGGGCGTCTGCGAGGGCGTCGTGCAGCAACGAGGGCTTGACCGGCTTCTCGACAAGGACGGCAAAGCCTTCGGTCGCGCGGTTCGAGCGGCCCCGGCGCACCATGCCGATGCAGGGCACGCCCCCTGCCGCCGCCAAGACCCCCTGAACCGAGGCGCTGTCCAGCGCGTAGTGGTCGGCGTCGATTGCCAGCAGGTCCGGACGGGGCCCCGAGGTCAGCGCCTCGGCCACGGCCTCGGGCGATGGCGCGACGCTCAGGCGCATCCCCCAGCCGGCGGCATAACGTTTGAGTTCTCCACAATTCATCGAGGTGCCGTCGCAGAGTACGAGGATCCGCCGTCCGGCCAGGTCGAGCCGACCCGAGGCAGCGCGCGATGTCATCGACCGCACGCCGAGGCGCACCTCGACATGGAAGGTCGTGCCGGCGCCCACCTCGCTCTCGACGCGCACGCCGCCGCCCATCAACTCGCTGAGACGCTTGCAAATGGCGAGGCCGAGTCCCGTGCCGCCGTATTTCCGCTTGGTCGAGGCGTCGACCTGCCGGAACGATACGAAGAGCCGGTCGAGCCGGTCTTCGGGGATGCCGATCCCGGTGTCGCGCACCTCGAAGCGAAAGGCGGCATCGGTGCCCGGCAGGGCCCCCGCCTCGCAGTCGACGACGATGCTGACTTCGCCGGCCTCGGTAAACTTGAACGCATTGTTGAGCAGGTTGATGAGGATCTGGCGCAGTCGCGTGATGTCTCCCGTCACCGCCTCGGGCACTCCCTCCTCGATGCGATAGGCGAGGTCGAGATCCTTCTCCGCCGCGCCATGGGCGATCATGTCGAGAGCGCCCTCGACGCAGTCGCGCAGGTCGAACGGCGCAACCTCCAGCTCGAGCTCGCCCGCCTCGATCTTCGAAAAATCGAGGATGTCATCTATGATCATTAGCAACGACCGCCCCGAATCGCGTGTTGTCAGCGCCAGATCGCGTTGCTCGCGGGTCATGCGGGTGTCGAGCATCAGCTGAGTCATGCCGATGACGGCGTTGAGCGGCGTGCGGATCTCGTGGCTCATCGTGGCGAGGAACTCGGTCTTGTGCTGGCTGGCGCGGGCGAGCTGGTCGTAGAGAGTCTCGAGCTCGGCGCTCATCCGGTTGAGGTTCTCGGTCAGCGTGCCCAGCTCGTCCCGGTTTTCCACCTCGATCCGTTCGCTGAAGTCCCCCGTCGCGATCGCACGCAGGCGTCGATTGATGTGCTTGATCGGATTGACGATGGAGCGCGACAGCGAATAGCCGATCAACAAGGCCAGTCCGGTGGAGACAAGCGCCGTCGAGAGCAGGATGGTCTGCGACAGGCGATAGGCCTCGCGCCCGGCGGCGCCCTTCTCGACCATCATGGCCTCGGCATTGTTGATGAGCGAGAGGCTCAGCCGCTCGATCTGGCTGGCCAGGCGCGCGGCGCTGCGGGTCTGGGTCTGGCGGGCGGCTGCGAGATCGCCGGCGCGGATGTGGTCCAGCACGTCGTAGCCGATCTCGACCAGCTCGGAATAGGCGTCCTTGATCCGCGCGATCTTTTCGGCATCGCCGGACCCGACGAACTCGGCCCGCTCGACGTCATAGGCGATGCGCGCGATGCTGCGTTGGGCGGCGTCGAGCTGGCGCTCGCTGCGTTCGAGAAAGGCGTTGGCGACGGTAGCGCGCAACTCGGTCGTGTTTGCTTTCAGCGACTGGTAGGCGGTGACACTGCGTTGCAGGCCGATCAGCGATTGCGTGCGCTGATCGGCGCCGGCCAGCACGCCGAGCCCGACCGCCCCCAGCACAAGAAACAATGCGACAAGCCCGAGGATCGTGACCGAAAGCTTTGTCCAGATCGGCGCCGAGGCGCGCGCGAAGAGCCTGGACAGAGCGCGCATCACAGGAACGGCAACGCCCCGCCGGTCAGGTCGCGGATATCGGCGAACAGCCCGTCGGGATCGAACGTCTCGCCCATGTACTGTACCCGGATCCGGCCCTGGCGGTCGATGACCGTGGTCAGTAGGTTGTGGCGGATCGGGGTCTCGGCGCCGTTGGTGTAGGCAACACCGTACGCCATGGCGATCCGGCGGATCGTTTCCGCGTCTCCGGTCAGGAAATCCCAGCTTTCGGGATCGTAATGTATCGCCTTCGCGAATTCTCGCAGCACCTCGGGGCTGTCACGGGCGGGATCGACGGTGATCGAGACGAAGTGCACATCGTCGCCGTGCTCTTTGGCCAAGGCTTCCTGGAGAAGCGCCAGCTCCGCCGTCAACACCGAGCAGAGGCTGGGGCAGTGCGTGAACATGAAGTTGACGACGACGACCTTGCCGCGAAGATCGGCGAGCCGGGTCTCGCCGCCCTCCTCGTTGGTCAGCGCGAATCCGGGCGCTGCTCCGAGCCTCGGCAGACCGGACCGCACCGGAAGGACGAGCAGAGCGACCGGCCCCGCCGCTACGATCAGGCCAAGCACGATCTGGGCCAGCGGGCGGCGCGTCATGTCTTGAGTTCCTCCTTGAGCTGGGTGACCGGTCCCCAGTTCGTCCCGCGCGCGATGATCTGGCGCGGTGTGGCATCCACCAGCCCCGCCGCGCGCATGCGCAGCGCATAAAAGCGCATCGTGTCCTCGGGGTCGAAGATGTCCCAGGTGTCATAGGGCAGATCGTTCAGCGTGCGCAGCGCGTAGTCCACCGTTGGCGATTGCCCCGCCTCGACCAGCCATTCGGCCGCGACCTGCGGCTGTTCCGAGCAGAGGCGGTTGGCCTTCAGGATTGCCCGCAGCGCGCGCTTGCTTGCCACCGGATTCTCGACCGCGAAGGTCCGGTTTGCCGCCACCATGCAGCAGAAGTAATGGCGCCAGGGGTCGTCTGTCGTCGTGTTCAGGATCACGTGCCCGATGCCTTCGTCATGCATCATGTAGTTGAGCGGTGGAAAGGTCGCCATTGCATCGATCCTGTTGTCGATGAGGAGCCCCGCCCAGTCGTTGGGATGGGCAAAGACCCATTCGACATGCCGCTCCGGGTCGAGTCCGATATAGGCGAGGATGCTCGCGAGCAGGTATCGCTCCGGGCTGCCGAGCCCGTGGATCGCGATCCGCCTTCCCTCGAGATCACGGATGCTGCGCACCTTCCTGTTGGCGAATATCTCGACGCAGCCGGCATGCAGGCCGCTGAGCACCGTGATCGGCTGGCGCTCGGCGATCGGCCGGATCCAGTCGACAGCGAGGGCGGCGCTCATATCGGCCTTGCCGGCGATCAGTGCCTCGGCATAGGATCCCGTCTCGCCAAGCGATACATACTCGATATCTTCGAATCCCTCCATTTCGAGGAATTGTTGCGCGACGTATTGCGGCGCGTAGCACAGGACGGGGAACTGTCGGTCACGGATCAGCCGGATGCGCCGGGTCTCGGGCGGGGCATTGTCGTGGTTGCTGCTGGCGTTCACACCAAGTGCCCCCGCGAGCGAGGCCCCGCCAAGACCGGCAATCGCCGTGCGTCGTGAAATCCAGTGGGGCCTGCCTGCCATCGCACAGCCTTTCCGTAACGTGAAGCATCAAATGCGGGCAGCTTCTTTGCTCGCCGCCCGCGATGCAAGAAGTTTCTGACCCTACTGGCACGTGACCGAGACCGGTTTTCTGTCTGGTCACGTTTTGGCCATTCAGATATCGCCTACCGGCATCGGCTCCCAGTAATCCGCTTTCCTCGTCAAGAGGGCCCGGATCTGCCGCGTCATCGCGTGGCCCGGCCCGATCGCGACCCGCATCCTCGGCTTGCGCGCCAGCATCCGGCCAAGCCAGCTGTCGGGTGGACTCATGTGGCGCGCACGGCCCGTGTTCCGTGTCATCGCCCCGATGATCAAAAGCCGCCGGATGTCTGGCTGACCGGCATTCGACATTCGACCGACACGCTCCGCGCGGCCGGAAGAGTGCTGCCGTGGTACGAGCCCCAGCCAGGGTGCGCGGGGCGAGAAAACGTTCCGGGGGAGTGTTTCCCCCGCGAACAACTCCCGGCCACATCTGAACTGCGACATATCGGGTGCAAATGCCTCGGCCGCGAAGGTCGCCAGAGGCCCGACTCCCGGCATGGTCTGCAGGCGGCGCGCCGTATCGGTCCCGGTTGCCAGCTCCTTCAGGGCGTTCGTCAGCGCTTAGATCCTTTCGGTCTTCCCGAAAATTTGTGCCAGCAGGACGCAGCATCCCGCGATGATCAGGGCCGGCAGGTCGCAGACTGGATCCGCGACCAGCTCTGCGATCCGCTCTAGCCGGCTGATGCCGGCACGAAACACATGCCCGTAATTCTACTTACGCGACGGCGGCAACCGCGAGGTAGACTACGCTTTACCTTTTCCGTAGCGCTGAATGCGGTGAGATACTGCTGATGCGCAGGCAAGGCGGGTATGGCTGAGATTATCGCTGTCCCGGATGGCTCAGGCGGCTGCGCCGCCCGCTTTGCCGCCCTTGAACGACCGATGATTACGCGATGCCCATGATGGTTTTGCAAGGCGATGTCGGCATGAAGGGGTGTGCTGGATCGAAGCAGATGGGAGACCCTGTCGGTGACCTGACCGTTTCGCCCATCTGGCAGACAGCGTTCGCCATCAGAAGACAGGTTTTCAAGATCCACGCCCGCGGTCATGCGCGTGCGATGTAGCTCACGAAATTGCAGGATCCGTAAAAGCGGCCGCTTTCAGAGACCGCGCGCTGATGGTGAAGCCAGTCCTCGGCCTCGGATGCCTCGAGCAGACCCGCCCTGACAGCCATCGGGGTATAGGACTCGACGAGGCTCGCAAAGAATTCGGCCTCTCCAGCCTCCATCAGGACGTCGGCCTGCGCCCATTCGAGCGACACCCCCATATCGACGAGCATTCCGGGGATCTCGCGCATGATATGCGGGTTGGCGACGATCGCTTCGAGTAGCGTTTCGACGACCGCGGCGTCCCGCGCGGGTCTGCCGGCATGACAGGTCAGCGACGCGTAATCGCCGTCGAAGATCACGATCCGTGCGCTTTGCCTTGCGATCCTCATGGCCTCTGCAAGCACCGAGGCCGGGTCCGCGACATGGCTGATCAGCGTGTGAAGGACAACGAGGTCGCAACTGTTATCGGCCTTGCCCGAATGACCTGATGGCTCGGCATGGAACTCCACGTTGTCGATGCCGTCCAGGCGGGCCCGCCGGCGCGCTTCGGAAACGAGGGCCTCGCTCAGATCCGTTGCGTGGACGCGGCCGTCGAACCCGGCTCGCGAGGCGATCGCCCGGGACACGACGCCGGTTCCGCAGCCAAGCTCGCAAACTGTCGCGCCGGGCGGTAAATCGAGGCGGTCCAGATAAGCCTCCCGCATGGCCACGAACGGGGCGTAGGTGCCCCGGAACTCCAGCCTGTCGATGACACGCTGAAGGGACGTGGCGTCGAGATCATCAATCGATTGAAAAATATCGGGCATTGGTCTTGCTCCTTCATCTCATTTCGATCGGGTGATGCTCTTCACCACGATACCACAAAATCCAGATGGTTGTCGCCGGCTCGCTTGCCGGATCGACCTCGCGGTCGAGACGCGTTGAGGGACTTGACGGGCCGCTCGTATCAGCGCTTCTCAGACATCGCGGCGAACCGATCTTCGCAGCGAGGAAGACACTCCCCGGCCGCCCGGGTGGACGCGCGGCCGGATGTGGGTGAGCCGGGGGCGCGCTACGCGGCCTCCGGCTTGCGGGCCCGGATGTGACCGGGGCGCAGCTGTCCCTGCTCGGCGAGCAGGGCGCGGATCCGCGCGTTCTCGACGGATTTCTGCGCCTGCTCGGCGCCGAAACGGGCGACGTAGGTGTCGAAAAGCGGCCCCTTGAGGCGCTCGTATTCGTCGCGGGCGTAATCGCGGAACCAGTCGTTGCGGTCGTCGAGATCCAGATCGGTGAACCCCGCCGCCCGGAGATGCTCGGCAGCGCTGGCCAGCGTGTCCATCTCGTAGGTCTCGTCGCCCTCAGTGGCCCAATCGCGCATCTCGGGCGTATATGGCGCTTCGCTGCGAAACCAGTCGCTGATCGCGATCGGCGCGCCGGGCGCGGCCACGCGGTAAAGCTCGGCAAACGCCGCGCCCTTGTCCGGCAGATCGACGATGGCGTCCTTGCTGAACACCATGTCGAAGCCGCCATCGGGAAAAGGCAGCGGCCCCGGCGCGACCTCGCGGAAACTCAACCTGTCCTGCAGCCCGCGCTCCTGCGCCGTTCGCCGGGCCTGCGCCAGCGAGGCCGCGTCGATATCCACGCCGGTCACGTGGGCGGCACCGTGGTCCTCGACCAGCAGGACATCGTAGCCGCCAATCCCGCAGCCAAGGTCGAGCACCGAGCGCCCGGCGACATCGAGACCGGACAGCATGCGGCGCAGTTCCGGCGCGCCGCCGGGCGAGAGGAACCCTTCGCCCCATCGCAATTGCAGGTTCTCCAGCAGCGCATCGGTGTAATAAAGCGCGTGTTGTGGTTCGTCGATGATCATGCTCAGACCCTCCTCTGGCCGTTGTGGTGCGGGCGCCGTTCGTTCGGGGCCGGGCGGCGCGTTGGGGCACGTTTGTGCACCGGATGCAGCGCCCGCAGCGCGGGGTAGCGGCTGTAAAGCAACGGGTCGTCGCCCGGGTCTGTGTGATGATCGCGTCTGCGCGTCATGACATCCTCCTGTCTGTCGGTTTGGGATCAAGGACGCCCTTGCGGAGCACCATACGCGCCCTGCGGTATTGACAACAAACGATGCTTTCTCACAGCATGCATTAGGAAATTTCAGGTATGCCTCATGGTGCGCCGACTACCCGTGCTCAACCAGATCCGCGCCTTCGAGGCAGCCGCACGGCATCGCAGCTTCAAGGCGGCGGCCGAGGAACTCGGCGTTACCCAATCCGCCGTCAGCCACCAGATCAAGGCGCTCGAAGAGAGGCTGGGGGTCCAGCTTTTCATCCGTCGCACGCGGGCGGTCGATCTCGGCCCCGAAGCGGCGCGCGCGCTGCCGGTGCTGACCGAGGCGCTCGACCGGATCGAGGCCGCGATGCTGGATGTTGCAGGGTCCGCGATGACCGGCGAGTTGGCAATCTCGGTGGGGCCGTTCTACGGCAACCGGTTTCTGCTGCCGCGGCTAGAGCGTTTTCATGCCGCGCATCCCGGTCTGACTGTGCGACCGCGGCTGTCCTTCGCGCTGGAGGATCTGGTGCGCGAAGGACTGGACGGGGCGGTGCGGTTCGGCGCGGGCGACTGGCCGGGGCTGGACAGCCGGCTGATCCACCCCGATCGCGTCGGCCCGGTCTGCGCGCCGCAGATCGTCGCGGACGCATCGCTGCCGATGGATCCCGCCGCGATCCTTAACCTGCCGCTGGCGACCACCCGGCAATGGCGGGGCGAGTGGACAGCATGGTTCGCGGCGCTCGGCGTGCCAACGGATGCATCGCAGGCCCGCGTCGAATATGACAGCCGGGCGCTGGCTTTTGACGCGGCGCTGTCGGGCAATGCGGTGTGCTTGGCCGATATCCGCCTGACCGGCGCGGCCGAGGTGGCGGGCAGCCTGCTGCGCCTGCACCCTTTCACCCTCGAACGCGCGCACGGCATCCACGTGGTCTGGCCGGCCGGCAAACGCGCCGATCCGCGCATCATGGCGTTCGTAGACTGGCTCGAAACCGAGGCCAAGGCCGCGGAATAGGGCCGTAGGCCAGGCGACAGCGCAGCGCCGTACCGCAAGGCAGACCTTCATGGCGGTCGCCGCGAAGGGTGGACCCCGGCCCGCATGCTCTTGCCGAACAGGCATGGTCTACGGATCAAGACCCTCCGCACAAGGGGTCGCTTTGATCATCTGAGGGTGGGGTGCCTTGCCCGGTTCGGGAAATTGGCAGGTCCGGTCGGAGATTGGATGTTGGTCCGGCGCTGCAGTGCACACATATTGCACGCATGATCTCTGACTTCTTCGCCTCGTTATGGCATCGCGCCCAATACATCCCCCTGTGGTCCGCGCTGTCTGCCACGCGCTTGCGCAGCCTCGATCATCGCGCCCGGCTTTTCGGGGGCATGGTGGGACTTGCGATGCGCTGGTTTCCGCCCGCCCGCTGGCGCTTCGACCGCGAAGTCCTTCGGGTGTTTCCCAACATGCCGCGCGGCCAGCGCGCCGCCCTAAGGCGCGAGATGGGCCGCAACATGGGCCGCACACTGTTCGAGATCCTTCGCAGTGCCGAGTTCCAGTCGAAACCGGACCGCTTTCATGTCTCCGGCCCCGGACTCGCCGCGCTTGAAGAGGCCCGCGCCGCGGGAAAGGGCGCGATCGTCGTGTCTGGCCATTTCGGCCAGTGGGACGCGGTGCGCGCCGTTCTGAAATCGCGCGGGATGGAGACCGGCGCGGTTTACCGCAAGCAGAAGAACCGTTTCTACCAGCGCGGTTTCCTGGCCGGCATCGAAGAGGGCGGACGGCCCGTCATCGCGACGGGGCGGTCCGGCACGATGGAGCTGGTGCGCCATTTGCGCAGGGGCGGCTTTCTGGCCATCATGCTCGACGAGAAATATGCCGAAGGCGAGCGCGTGCCGTTTCTCGGCCTGCCGGCGCTGACATCCACGGCGCCCGCGGCCCTGGCGCTCAAGTACGGCCTGCCCCTTGTTCCCGCCTACGGGACGCGCCGGCCGGACGGCGCGGAATTCGACGTCGAGTTCGAAGCGCCCATCCCCCATTCCGACGCCCTCACGATGACCAGGGCCGTCAACGACAGCCTGTCGGCCCGCGTCCTCGAAAATCCGGGGCAGTGGTACTGGCTGCTGCGCCGGTGGAATGGCGCCTGACGTCGCCAGCGGGTGCGCAGGTCTGCGATCGTCGTTATCGCGATCACCTTCTCTCGCTCACGACCAGGGTCGCCAACCGACAGAAGGCGCGACGGCGATCTGCAGCACGGCATGATGCCACCGGTGCCAGCAGGTGGTCTTCCGCTACCTCTGCAGCGTTGTCCGACCGGCGCGGCGTCCATCATGACCTGACCGAATAGTGCTTTCATGAGCGCTGATTTCATGGGGCTGTCACAATTGATGCTCATGAGAGCATCAAGGAGCCCCCAATGAACAGACAAGCGGCGATTCTCGAAACGGCACAGTCCCGCGGGCGCGTCATGGTGGACGAGTTGGCAGAGATCCTGCGCGTCTCGGCTCATACCGTTCGGCGCGATATCAACGCGCTGTGCAAGCAGGGAAAACTGCGGCGCCTGCACGGTGGGGCAGAATTCATCGAGGGTAGTTCAAACCTGCCCTACTCGGCACGGACGTCGCTCAACGTCGCGGCCAAGCAGCGGATCGCTGCACATGTCGCGGGTTTGATCCCGGATGGGGCGACGCTGTTCTTTTCCATCGGCACCACGCCGGCAGTCGTCGCCGCCGCTCTGTCCGAGCGCGAGGGGCTGACGGTCATCACCAACAATCTGAATGCGGCAATGGCGCTGTCGGATGCGCCCGGCGCACGCATCATCATTCCTGGCGGGGAATTGCGCCTGCCCGATCGTGACGTTCTGGGTTCCATGGCACAGGACCTGTTCGGTGCCTATCGCGCCGATTTTGCCATCTATGGCGCCGCCGGGATCGACAGCGACGGGTCCTTGCTGGATTTCCACGCGCCCGAGGTGCGTATTCGCCAGACTGCGCAAAAGAATTCGCGGCACTCCATCCTTGTTGTGGACAGTTCGAAATTCGGGCGCCGCGCCCCGGCGGTCGGCGGCAATCTCGACGAGGCTGATCATGTCGTGACCGAGGCCCGGCCCGCTGCGCCCTTAGCAACCTCGCTCGAGTCGCTTGGCGATCGGCTGATTATCGCGGGAGAGGACACATGAGCTTTCTCAAGCTTGAGGGGCTTACCCGTCAATGGGACGGACAGGGCGGCGTACGCGATATCAGCCTGACCCTGCCTCAAGGCGCCTTTCTGTCGATCCTCGGCCCGTCGGGCTGTGGCAAGTCCACCCTGTTGCGCCTGATCGCGGGGCTGGAGAAGCCGCAGGCCGGCCGTGTCGCGATCAACGGGCGCGATGTCACGGCGCTGGCGCCCGCGCAGCGCAACCTGTCGATGGTTTTCCAGTCCTATGCGCTCTTTCCGCATCTCAGCGTCGCGGAAAACGTGATATTCGGCCTCAAGGTGCAGCGCATCCCCCGCGCGGATCGCGACCGGCGTTTGGCAGAGGTGCTCGCAATGACGGGCCTCGAGGGGCTGGAGCGGCGCAAACCGTCAGAGCTGTCGGGCGGGCAGCGGCAGCGTGTGGCGTTGGCCCGCGCGGCAGTGGCAGAGCGGCCACTCTGCCTGATGGACGAGCCGCTTTCGAATCTCGATGCCAAGCTGCGCCATTCCGTGCGCCGAGATATCCGGATACTGGCGCGCAAGCTGGCGCTGACGGTGGTCTATGTCACCCACGATCAGGGCGAGGCGATGAGCCTTTCCGACAGGATCATGCTGATGCGGGATGGCGGGATCGAACAGCTCGGCACGCCAGTGGAACTCTACGCGCGCCCGGCCACCACCTTTGCCGCACAATTCATAGGCGAGCCGCCGATGGCGCTGATCGACGGATCAGCGCTTGGACGCAAGACCGTGTTCACCGTGGGCATGCGCCCCGAGGCCACTTCGATTGTTCCAGCAGGACAAGGCGATCTCGATGCGCAAATCGACGATATCGAGTATCTGGGCGGAGAAACCCGGCTGGCGCTCAATCACCCGGCGGCGAGAGGGCTCGCCACGATCCTGTCCGGTCCGGCGCATCTCGAACCCGGCCAGACGGTTGGTGTCATCGTTCCCAAGGAAAACCGGCTCCTTTTCCACCCCGTCACCGGGGTTCTGGAAAAGGAGCCGCAGCAGAATCCCGAGGCGTGCATTCGCCAAAATCCCGCGCCCGAGGATGGCCGAAAGGCCCCCACTTCAACGCAATCTGTCAAAGAGGACCTCTCAAGATGACCCGTATGACTGCTGTAACCGCCATATTGGCGGCCTCCACCACCCTCGTCAATTCGGCCGCGGCCGAAACCGAGCTGACCATGTATTATCCCATCGCCGTCGGCGGAGCCCTCACCGAGGTGGTCGACGGCCTCGTCGCCCGTTTCGAGGAGCAGAACCCCGACGTCACCGTCAACGCGATCTATGCCGGCAATTACGACGACACCCGCATCAAGGCGCTGGCGGCGCTTGAATCGGGCGAGCCCGCGCAGCTTGCCGTGATGTTCTCGATCGACGCCTACGACCTGATCGAGCAGGACCTGATCGTGCCTTTCGAGGACGTGATCGAGACCGAAGAGGAACGGGCCTGGCTCGACAGCTTCTACCCGGCGCTGATGGCCAATGGCCGGATCGAGGGCCAGACCTGGGGTGTGCCGTTCCAGCGGTCGACCATCGTCGCGTACTACAACAAGGACATGTTCCGCGAGGCGGGCCTCGACCCGCAGGATCCGCCGGAGACCTGGGACGAGCTCGTGTCGATGGGCAAGGACCTCACCACCGAGGACCATCACGGCCTGATGATCCCCTCGACGGGCTATCCCTACTGGATGTTCCAGGCGCTGGCCATCCAGAACGGACAAGAGCTCACGTCGAATGACGGGCTGACCACCTATTTCGACGACCCCGACACCGTCGAGGCGCTCGAATTCTGGAGATCGCTCGCGACCGAGCATGGCATCATGCCCGAGGGCACCGTGGAGTGGGGCACGCTGCGCCAGGCCTTCCTCGAAGGCGAGACCGCGATGATGTGGCATTCGACCGGCAACCTGACGGCGGTCAAGAATAACGCCGAGTTCGATTTCGGCGTCGCCATGCTGCCCGCGAACGAGCGGCTCGGGTCGCCAACGGGGGGCGGCAATTTCTACCTCTTCAAGGACTCGACCGAGGCGGAAAAGCAGGCCGCGCTCGAGTTGATCAAGTTCATGACCGCGCCCGAGCAGGCCGCCGAATGGTCGATCGAGACGGGCTACATGGGCGTTTCGCCCGCCGCCTACGAGACCGAGGCGCTGCAAAACTACACCGCAGACTTCCCGCCGGCGCTGGTCGCGCGCGATCAGCTCGAACACGCGGTGGCCGAATTCTCGACCTTCGAGACCGCGCGGGTGCGTGACGGACTCAACGCCGCGATCCAGTCGGCGCTCACCGGCGACAAGACGCCCGAGGCGGCGCTGGCCGAGGCCCAAGCCGCCGCCGAGCGTCAACTGCGCGCCTACAGGTAAGCGCGCAGGCCATCATCTGCGGGGCCGGTTCGTGTGACCGACCCCGCATCGGAGACTCCCATGACCGACGCCGCCACCGTCGAGCGCCGCCGCCGGGCCATCCACGGCTGGCTGCTGCTGTTACCCGCGCTTGTCATGTTGACGGCGTTTGCCTTCTACCCGTCGATCGCGACGCTGGTGACCTCGCTCTGGTCGCGCGGCACGCGGCGCAACCCGGCGGAATTCGTCGGGCTGGAGAACTACCGCTACCTCTTCGACGATCCGACCTTCTGGCAGGTGGCCGGCAACAATCTCTTGTATGCCCTCGTCACGATCCCCGTCTCCATGGTGCTGGCGTTGATCATGGCGCTCTGGGCCAATGCGAGGATCCCGGCGCGCAGTTTTATCCGCACTGCCTATTTTACCCCGACAGTCCTGCCGATGATTGCGGCCGCCAATCTGTGGCTTTTTTTCTACACGCCCAGTTTCGGCATCCTCAACCAGATCGGTGCCCTCTTCGGCGCGCCCCCGGTCAATTGGCTGGGCCAGCCCGAGACCGCCCTTTGGGCGATCTGCGTCGTGACGATCTGGAAGGAGGCGGGGTTCTTCATGATCTTCTATCTCGCCGCTTTGCAGACCATCCCGCCCGACCTCAAGGAAGCCGCCGAGATCGAGGGGGCGAGCCGCTGGACTTACACCCGACGCATCGTGCTGCCGCTGCTGATGCCCACGACCCTGTTCATTCTCGTCAACGCGATGATCAATTCGGTCAAGCTGATCGACCATCTCTTCATCCTGACCAAGGGCGGGCCGTCGGACAGCTCCAAGCTGATCCTCTACTACATCTGGGAAAACGCATTCGCCTATTTCGACCGGCCCACTGCGGCGGCGATGACGGTTCTGGTGCTGGCCCTGCTGGGTGCGGTCGCCGCGTTGCAGTTCCTGTTGCTGGACCGAAGGACCCATTACCGATGATCCGCTATCTGGAGCCCGCCGCCGCGATCCTTCTGGCGATCCTGTGGATCTCGCCGCTGATTTTCGCCTTCTGGGCGGCGTTCCACGACGTGAGCGACGCCGTGAATTTCCGCCTTGGGGCGCCGTGGACGCTGGAGAACTTCCGCACCGCCTGGGCCGGTGCGCCCTGGCTGGGCTATTTCCTCAACACCTTCCTGCTGGTCACCCTGATCCTCGCGGGGCAGTTCCTGCTGTGCACGCTGGCCGGGTTCGCCTTTGCCCAGACCGAGTTCCGGGGGCGCGACGCGCTCTTCATGGTGGTGCTGTTGCAGCTTTTCATCCTGCCCGAGGTGCTGATCGTGGAGAATTACCGCGTTGCCGCCTCACTGGGTCTTCTCGACAGCCTGCTGGGCATCGGTGCGCCCTACATGGCCTCGGCCTTCGGTATTTTCCTGATGCGCCAGGCGTTCAAATCGGTGCCCAAGGAGCTGGACGAGGCCGCGCGCGTCGAGGGGTGCGGCACGCTGGGCGTGCTCTGGCGGGTCTACGTGCCGGCGGCGCGGCCCACCTACCTTGCCTATGCGCTCGTCTCGGTGGCGACGCACTGGAACAATTTTCTCTGGCCGCTGATCGTGACCAATTCGCCCTCGACCCGACCGCTGACCGTGGGCCTGTCTCTCTTTGCGGCCCCCGAGAGCGGCGTGGACATCTCAGTGATCTCGGCGGCCACTGTCATGGTGATCGCGCCGCTGCTGATCGGGTTTCTGATCTTTCAGCGTCAATTCGTTCAGGCCTTCCTGACCGCAGGCGTGAAATGAGGATACCATGACCCGTCAAGATTTCGGATATCTTGACCTCTGTCTCGATTAATGTGGAGGCGATCTTCGAGAACTTTTTGGCCGGCGCCAACGAGGAAGAGCCTGCAAGGGCGGGTACATCACGCCGTCGCTGATGAGCGCAGTCGCCTGAGTTGTGGCACATGAGGTCACTGGAATGCTTGTACCGGCCTCATCGCGGCCGCAGGGTTGGCGTGGCTATTGTATGTGCTTACGGTCGGGGTTGGGATCGATGCCATGCGCGTCGGCTAGGGTTGGTCGACCCGATCGAGGCGGCCCTTCAGCCAAGGCGCGATCTCGTCGTTGCATCGGGCTTTCACTGATATTCTGCGCCATCCCTCTCAGGGGCATGCCGGAGAAGGGCGAGCCGTCGATTGCCGAACTGATTTGGGGCAGGAAATCGTCATCTGCGCGGTGAAGATCAATATCTTGAAGAGGTAGCCCCTCGTTTGTCGCGGCACGCGCATCGGATCTGCCAGATCCTGCATTTCATCGAACTGTCATGACACGAACATCTGAGCGTCACACAAAAAATTAACTACTCGGATAGTTTTTCGCGCCGCTCGGGCGCTGCGACAGGGAGATTTCAATGCTCGACTCTACGACCTCGACCACCGCGTCGCTTGCCGGCACCGTGCGGATCAACGAGATACGCCCGAACCCCTTCGGCAGCGATCCAGCAACACAGCAGCTCGAACTGAAGGGCATGCCCGGCGCGGCGTTCAGCGGCTTTCTGTTCTCGCTTGAATCGGATTTTGCGTCGACCATCCCGCCCGTCGGAAACGTGATCGATACACGGGAGGCGGTCAGCGGTACGTTCGATGCCGACGGTCTGCTGCTCGCCACGATTCCCGATATCGAGAACCCATCCTTCACGCTGGTGCTGACCGACGACACCGCGACCGCCACCGTTGGCGACACGATCGATCCGGCGGCGCCCGCCAGCCTCGGCGTGATCCACGATGCCATCGGCGTGGCGGATGCCGCGACCGATCCGGTGAGCGGCGCAGCGCTTGGCGGAACCGACATCGCCTATACCGGCGACGAGCCGAAACTCGTCTTCCGCGACGGCACCACAGGGGATCTCTACGCCGTGAACGACCCCGACAACGGAGAAGTTAGCGATGCGAATGGCAATACCTTCGCGCCGGCGGACTTCGACATCGACCCGCTGGCCGGCGACACGTTCGGATCGGTGAACCCGTCCTTAACCGGCGGCGGTGGCGGCACGGACCCGACGCCGGCCCCCGCCCTGATCAGCGCGGTGCAGGGCGCGGGCGACATAAGCCCGCTCAACGGACAGGTCGTGACCGTCGAGGCGGTGGTCGTCGGGGATTTTCAGGATGGCGACGCGGATACCACGCGCGACCTGCGTGGCTTCTACCTGCAGGAAGAGGATGCCGACGCCGATGGCGATGCCGCGACCTCGGAAGGCGTCTTTGTCTTCGATGGCGACACCCCGGTAGTGGACGTGAATATCGGCGACGTGGTGCGGGTGACCGGCACGGTGACGGAATTCTTTGGCGAGACGCAGATCGGCGATGTCACCGAGGTCACGGTCGTGTCTCAGAACGCGACGTTGCCGACCGCGGCAAGCATCAGCCTGCCGGCCTCCGCCACCACACTCGACCAGGATGGCGACGTGCAGCCGGACCTTGAATCCTTCGAGGGCATGCTGGTCTCTTTCGAGGAGACGCTGACCGTCAACGAGATGTTCCAGCTCGATCGCTTCAACGAGATCAAGCTGGTGCAGGGCGACCGCCCTGAGCAGTTCACGCAGTCCAACGCCCCGGATGTCGCGGGGTTCGCGCAGCACCTTCTGGACGTGGGCGCGCGTCAGATCACCTATGATGATGGGCTGAACCAGCAGAACGCCGCGATCGACAACCTGGACGGCTTTGCGCCCTTCAGTGATGTAAACGCCGTCTCGATGGGCGACACGGTCGACAACCTGACCGGCGTGCTCAATTACCAGTGGGCCGGCAATGGCGCCTCTGGGGCTACGTGGCGGGTGCGCTCGACCGAGGATGGCGAGAACACTTTCGACGACACCAACCCGCGCCCCACCGAGCCTGCGGATGTCGGCGGCACCCTGAAGGTCGCGGCGTTCAACGTGCTGAATTACTTCACGACGCTCGATACCGGGGGCACCACCGCCAACGGATCGGGGCCGCGCGGCGCCGACAGCCCGGTCGAATTCGAGCGTCAGACCGACAAGCTGGTGACGGCCCTGCTGGAGATCGATGCCGACATCGTCGGGCTTGTCGAACTCGAGAACGATTTCTTGTCGGGCACCTCGGGCAACGCGATCCAGAGCCTTGTCGGCTCGCTCAACGACGTGGCCGGCGCGGGCACCTATGACTGGGTCGATCCGGGCCGCCAGTTCGTCGATGTCAGCGACGCGATTTCGCAGGGCGCGATCTACAAGACGGGCTCGGTGAGCGTGAAAGCGGGCACCAATGTCGCGATCCTCGACGATGCGAACCTGCCGCCCAGCCTTGCTGGCGAGACGATCTTCGACGGGCCCTCGACCAACCGCGCGCCGCTTGCCGTCACCTTCGAGGAAACCGCAACAGGCGAGGCCTTCACCATCGCTGTGAACCACTTCAAGTCGAAGGGTTCTATCTTTGACGAGCCCGGGAATACGGCAGCAGGCGACGGCGCGGGCAACAACAACCAGATCCGGCTTGAAGCCGCACAGGCGCTGAACGACTGGCTTGCCACCGATCCCACAGGGTCCGGCGACGGTGACTTCATGGTCCTCGGCGATCTCAACGCCTATGCCGAGGAGGACCCCATCACCTTCCTCGAAGCCGCGGGCTATACCGATCTGGTCGAGGCATTCGAGCCGAACGGGTCGAGCTTCGTCTTCGACGGGCAGACCGGCACGCTGGACTATGCGATGGCCAATGCGTCGCTCCTTGGGCAGGTCACCGGGGCCACCGCCTGGAACATCAACGCCGACGAGGCCGACGCGCTCGACTACAATCTCGATTTCGGACGCGATCCCGGTTACTTCGACGGCGACACGCCGTTTCGCTCATCGGACCATGACCCCATCATCGTGGGCCTCGACCTTGAAACCACAACCCCGGAGCCTGACGTGTTCACACTCGAACTTCTTCACATCACCGACCAGGAAGCCTCGACCGGCAACATCGGCGATTTCGCCCGCGCCTCGGGCGTCCTGAACGCGCTCGAGGCGCAGGATCTCGGCAATGACGGGCTGGCCGACAACACAGTGCGCCTGTCCGCAGGCGACGCGATCATCCCCGGCGTGTTCTACGACGCGGCCGAGGCGGTGTTCGGATCGGGCGGCATCGCCGATATCCAGCTCGTCAACGAGATGGGCTTTCAGGCGGTCGCGCTGGGCAACCACGAGTTCGACAAGGGCACCGCTGAACTGGCCGCCCTGATCGACGGCTCCGCACCGGGCGATTTCAGCGCGCTGTCGGGCACGGCGCTGGACGGACTGGATTTCGCCGGCGCGGCATTTCCCTACCTGTCCGCCAATCTCGAGTTTTCCACCGATGCGAACCTCGCGCCGCTGGAAGTCGCGGGCGGTCAGGCCCCGCAGGCGAATGCCGTGACCTCGTCCACGGTTCTCGACGTGAACGGCGAGAAGCTGGGCGTGATCGGCGCGGTGACGCCGAACCTCGCCAGCATCTCGTCGACCGGCGACGTGGGCATCAGCCCGCTTTGGTCCGGCGGGACCCCGACCGCGGCCGAGCTCGACGCGCTGGCCGCCGAGATCCAGGCGGAGGTCGACGCGCTGCTCTCGGCCACCCCCGGGCTGAACAAGATGGTCCTGCTGGCGCATATGCAGGACATCACCATCGAGCAGGGCCTCGCCACCCGGCTCGAGAACGTCGACATCATCGTCGGCGGCGGGTCCAACACGCGCCTCTTCGATGAAACGGACGATATCCGCCCCGGTGACAGCAATCAGGGCAGCTACCCGCAGTTTTTCGAGAATGCGGGCGGCACGCAGACCGCGCTGGTCAATACCGATGGTAGCTACAAGTACGTCGGCCGGCTGGTGCTGGACTTCGACGCGGATGGCAACATCATCGCCGAAAGCTACGACGCCGCTGTCTCGGGGGCCTACGCCACCGATGCGACCGGGCTTGCCAACGTAAGCGGCGAGGCGCTGATCGACCCGGAGGTTCAGGCGATCACCGACGCGATCCAGGGCGAGATCCTCGCCAGCGAAGGCAACGTCTTCGGCGTATCGAACGTGTTCCTGAACGGCAATCGGTCGGGCACCGACAGCCCCACCGATCCCGACGGCGTGCGCACGCAGGAGACGAACCTCGGCAATCTCACGGCGGATGCGAACCTTGCCGCGGCACAGGCGGCTGATGGCGATGTCATGGTCTCGATCAAGAACGGCGGCGGTATCCGCGCCTCGATAGGGGAAACCGTGGTTCCCGCGGGCGGATCGGACTTCGTGCGCCAACCCAACGGTGAGATCCTTGATGCCGACGGCAATGTGGTCAAACCCGAGGGCGGTATCAGCCAGAACGACATCCAGACCACGCTGGCCTTCAACAACACGCTCAGCCTGCTGACTCTGACGCATCAGAACCTGATCGAGGTCCTCGAACACGGTTTGGAAGGCCTGCCCGGTGTTGCGGGTGGTTTTCCGCAAGTGGCCGGGGTGCAGTTCAGCTTCGATGACGATCAGCCCGCGGGCAGCCGCATCGTCAACGCGGCGATAACCGACGACGCGGGCAACGACATCGCCGTGCTGATGCAGGACGGCGAGATCGTGACACCCGACGCCGAGGTCCGTGTGGTCACGCTCAACTTCCTCGCGGATGGCGGCGACGGCTACCCATTCCCGATGGGGGCGGACGCCGACCGCGTGGATCTAGCCGATCTCGACGGTGACGGGATACCGGACGATGGCCGCGAAGGCACGGCGACCTTCGCCGAGGATGGCACCGAACAGGATGCCCTCGCCGAATACGTCGCGGCGAATTTCGGCGACGCGGCCAGCGCCTACGACGAGATGGATGTCGGGCGCGATCAGGACACGCGGATCCAGAACCTCGATTTCCGCGAGGACACCGTGATCGACGAACCCGAGATGGTCCGCGTCGAGGGCACGAGCGGCCGGGACCGCCTGACAGGCACCGACGCGGATGAGATCATCATCAGCGGCGAAGGCCGGTACGACACCCAGACGGGCGGCCTCGGGGCGGATGTTTTCGTCTTCGGCGCAGAGACCCAGAACGGCGTGCGCGAGCGTGACATCATCACCGATTACGAGGTCGGCATCGACGTGATCGGCCTCGCCGAGGGCACCACGGTCGCGGATATCCGGGGCACATCCTCGTCGGTGGTGGTCTATTTCGACGACCCCAGCGGGGCGCAGGATGCCGTCTATGTCCGCGGCGACGGCGTCACCGCCGAGAACCTCACCTTCGAAACCTTCGACACGCTCGCCTTCGCGTGACCCTGTAACAGGACCGACCATCATGAAAACGCTTCTCTCCGCTCTCGCCCTCGGTCTCTTCGCGCTTGTCGCGACGGACCGGGCCGCAGCCGCCCCCATCGACTTCGCGCCCGCGAACAGCCCGGTGATCGATGTCCCCTTCGCGACCGCGGATTACCTCGAATTCGGTGGCGTGGGCGATCTGTCGATCTTCTTTGCCGAGGGCGTCTCCACCGGCACACCGCAAGCAGGTAATCTGTTCCTGAACATCCTTGTGGATTTCACCGTCACGGACCGGACCGACATCGCGGGTACGCTCCTTTCGAGCGACGACAACGGCGCCTTCCTCGACGGCACGCTCGTTCGGGCCGGGTTCGACGCGGACATCCTGCAACTGCTCTTCGGCGAGCTGAGCGGCAGCGCCGCCTCCGCCTTCGGCCCCGAGGCGCTTGTCGAGATCGTCTTCATCGACCCATTCCCCGGCAATGATCCGCTGTCGAACCTGACCGACGGGACGGCCTACGATGTCGCCGCCACTATCTCTGCCCCGGTTCCGCTTCCCGCGGCGCTGCCGTTGCTGCTGGCCGGTCTCGGCGGATTGGTTCTGCTGCGCCGCCGCGGATAAGCGATCGCTTCACAAACTCCCAAGGCCCGTGATACCCGTCACGGGTCTTCGGTTTTTTCAAGCACACCTGATTCACAGGTGTTCGGATGCATGAATGAATAACTCCATGAAACGACAGCGGCTCGAGCGTGGCTACGAGGAACTGCGCGAGGCGCGTCGGGAGAGCCGTGCGCTTTACTGGTTCGTCGGGGTCTTCAGCG
>NZ_JBAPKY010000026.1:0-51638 GCF_037083785.1 Roseovarius sp. D22-M7 | reverse complement strand
ATGCTGTCGGCCAGCGCGCGAAAATCCATCCGGCCCTTCGTGACAAACGCCACCAGCGCATCTTCGGCGCCCTTGAAGGCCCGCCCGAGCGCCGCCCCGATCTGCTGGCCGGTGTTCATGGCCGATTGCGCATAACGCGCCAGCACGTCGGACGCCGCCTGCCAGCCCGAACTCGCTTGGTCGGCGGCAGTCTGGGTGGCGGACCCGGCGGTGCGGGCGGCTCCGGCGCTCTCGTCCAGCGCCGTGGTAACCCCGTCGGCGGCGACGGCCGTCTCCTCCAGTGCCGCCGCGCTGTCCCGTTCTGTGCCTCTGACCACATCCCGCAGCGCCTGCCAGGCGGTCATGGGACGGCTTGCTGCGTCGGACAGCATCCCGGCGGCCTCACTGTAGCCATCGGCGCGCCCTCGGGCGTCGGCAGCCATCCCGCCGAAAAGCTCCGGCGCCTTCACATAGGTGCGGCCCATGGCAGCGCGGAAGGCGTCGCCGGCAGCATCGCCGACCGCGGCCGCGGCGCCAGCGAAGGGGTTCTCGACCCCGCCCAGCTCGACCGGGTCCAGCGTGCCGATGGAGAGGCCACCTTCGCCGGTCGCCCAGTCAGGCAGATTGGAGAGCGCCGCATTCAGCCGGGTGATGAAGCGGTTGATCCGCGCCACCACGCCGTTGAACATCGACTCGACGCCGTCGATCAGGGCATTGGCGGCGCCGAAGGCGAAGTCCCCGATGGCCTCCGGCAGCGCGCCCCAGATTGCCTTCACGGCGTCAAAGGCGCCGGAGAAGGTCGCGACCGTGCTGCCCGCCCAGCCGACCACAGCTTCCGTCGCGCCCTGCAGAGCGTCATAAATGCTGGCCTGCGCAGCGGCCCAGCCGGCCTCCACGCGCGCCCAGGCGGCGCCGGCGCGCAGCGCGATCCGGTCCCAGGCCTCCGCGGCCACGTCCTTCAGCAGACCGAGCGCCGCGCCGATGCCGCCGGTCGCCGCCACCAGGCGGGTGAACTGGTAGATCAGCTCCCCCGCGCCGACGACGAGCGCGCCGATGCCGGTCCGGATCAGCGCCCCGCGCAGAACGACCAGCGCCGTGGCAAGCCCGCGCACGGAGAGCGCGGCGGCGGCCATGCCGGCCACCCAGCGCCCGGCCAGGAAGGCGGCAAAGCTCCCTGCGATACTGGCGAGCCGTCCGAGGTTGGCAAACAGCCCCTGGATGGCCTGGCCCAGCGGGCCGGTGGTGCGCGCCACGGCGGCCATGGCCTCGGCGACCGCTTCCAGCGCAGGGGCCGCGGCGACGGCCAGCTGGTTCGAGAGCCCGCGCCAGACCAGCCCAAGGCGTGAAATGGCGTCATTGGTCCGTTCGATCCGGGCGGCGTCCTGCTCGGACACCACGACGCCGAAATCCCGCACATCCTGCGTCGCCTGGCGCAGCGTGGCGCTGTCGATCCGCGCCATGGCGATGGAGCCTTCCTCGCCGAAGAGCTGGCCCGCGACAGCCGCGCGCTCGGCGGCCGGCACGAAGTCTTCAATGGCGGCGTTGATCGCACCCACCCGCTGATCCAGCGGCAGGGCGATCAGATCGGTGGCAGACAAGCCCAACCGGTCCAGCGCGTCGGCGGCAGGACCGGAACCGGCGGCCGCCTGGCTGAGGCGGCGCGTCAGGTCCTTCGTGGCCTGCTCGATGCCGGACATGGCCACGCCGGCCAGTTCGCCCGCGCGCTCCAGCGTCTGGATCGAGGCGACCGTGGTCCCCAGCGATTGCGCCAACTTGGCCTGCGCATCGACGGTTTGCAGACCGGAGCGCACCATGGCGACGCCCGCCGCCGTCGCGGCTGCAACGGCGGCGGCTGACGCCACACGCACCCGGCGCGCAAAGCCGGCCAGCCGCCGGTTCGCTGCCTCCATTTCCTGGCTGAGCCGCCCGAAGCCGCGCTTGCCGGCCTCGCCCACGCCCTCGAGCTCGGCGCGCACCTGTCGCCCGCCCGTCGCCGCGAGGCGGACGCTAACCCGTTTCTCGGCCATGGCATGATCCTTGAATTGCCAGTGCGCCTGTCTTACGTTTGGCGCATCGATAAAGTGAAAGTATGAGCATGGCCGAGACTGCGACCCTGTCCTCGAAGTTCCAGATCTCCATCCCCAAGGCGATCCGCACGGCGCAGCACTGGGAGGCCGGGCTGACCTTCGCGTTCATCCCGAAAGGGACGGGCGTCCTGCTCGTGCCGGTGCCGAAGCGAGAGGCGCTGAAGGGCCTTGCGCGTGGCGCCGCGCCGACCGGCTATCGCGACCGCACCGATCGGGTCTGATGGTCCTCGTCGACACATCGGCCTGGATCGAATGGCTGGTCGCATCGCCCACGGGCGACAAGCTTGCGCCGCACCTGCCTGAACAGGCCGACTGGCTGGTCCCGACCATGGTTCAGCTGGAACTGGCCAAATGGCTGACGCGCGAGGTCGGCGAGGACAAGGCAGACCAGGTGATCGCCTTCACACAGGTCTGCACTGTCATCCCGCTCGACACCGAGATCGCGCTGGCGGCGGCGGAGGTGTGCAGCGCCCACAAGCTGGCGACCGCAGATGCCATCATATTCGCGACCGCCCGTGCACAGGGCGCGGCCTTGCTGACCTGTGATGCACATTTTGACGGACTGCCCGGCGTCACCCTGATCGAGAAGATCAAGGACTGACGTGCGGGTCGCCATTCGTTTCCAGTTGCTCGTTCAACTTGACCACCATCACCGCCTCGAGGACGGGCAGCAGCTCGGCCATGGCCAGCGGTTGGACACCGAGGGCTGTCCCGAGAGACAGCGCGGCGGTCATGTCCCAGCCGATCACCGCACCGGGTAGCACGCGCAGCTGGCCACCGAGGCGGCCGACAAGGTCCCAGACCTGCGTGCCCTCGAACGTCAGCGGCTGGTTTTGGACCGCGGGGCAGTCCTGGCACGCTTGCGGGTAGGCTTCGCCGGGTTCGCAGCCCTCGCAGTATCGATCGCCCCCGCCGAAGGACCACTCGGCGAGAGCGCGGAGCCGTTTTTTTCCTGCTCCAGCAGCAGGCCTTTGGAGACGTAGGTCAGCTGGAAAGCCTCGAAGATGGGCCAGACGTCGAGGAGCGCGTCGATGGCCTCGGGGCTGGGTGCGATAGGGTTGCCCTCGGCATCTCCCACACCCTCCCACGCCAGCACCGCGCGGCGCGCCAGCGCACTGGCGAAGGCGACGGCGCGCTCCTCGTCACCGGCGTCCTCGGGGACCGCCTCCACAGCCGGGTCGCTGCGGGTGGCCACCATCAGCGCGGTGGTCAGCGGGCGGAGTTGCACCCGGACGCCGGGGGCAAGGTCATACCAGCGGGGTGCGTTCGTCAGGTCGAGTGTCAGCATCAGTATTCCTCAATGTCGTTGATCAGGGTGGCGGTGCACATCCGGCCGACCAAGCTGTCGCGGGCGGCCTGCCAGTCGAAGGTCGCCTGCACGCCTTGCGGTCCGGAAATCTCGATGCGTGGGCGCGGCAAGTAGACGGCATGCGCGATCAGAGAAAGGCTTTCTCCGGAGGGCAACGTATAGCCGAACTCAAGCTCGCAGGGATCGCCATTGATCGCCTGATTGACCAGCACCTGGTCGGCGAAGCGCACCTCGACCCGGCCCGTCAGCGCGGCGATGCTCGGGTCGGCCCCGTCGATGCGGCCGTCCGGCCGGATGGTTTCCACCCGGTCGAGATTGTTGGCATAGGTGGTCTCGGCCGAGACGATGTTGCCGAGCGCGGTCCCATTGCGGGTGATTGCTCCGTTGAAATGCCCGAACCGCTTCAACTCCAGCGCGGCCAGCGTTCCGGCGCTGGTGGTCGTGCCGACCGTCTCGCCCTGCGCCACCAGCCGCGCCGTCGCGNCGCGGCCAGCGTTCCGGCGCTGGTGGTCGTGCCGACCGTCTCGCCCTGCGCCACCAGCCGCGCCGTCGCGGTCAGCAGCCCCGAGCGCTGCATCTGCCAGCTGATCTGGTCGAGCACGCAGCCGGAATACATCGCATAACGCGGCACCTCCGGCATGCCGGTCTCGATCGACATGCTGGGCAGCGTCCAGGACCCCGACTGGAACTCGTGGGTCCAGGGGCCTGTGCCGGTGGTCGTGGGCTGACCGAAGGCGGCCTTCAGCCAGAAGCCGACCGCCTGTGCGTCGATCGGCACCACGACATCACCATCCGAGGTCACCGCATCCTTGATCGGCGGCAACGGATCGCGGCCGTAGCCGAGCAACTCCGAGTTCAGCAGCGGCTGGTCGGCCCCGAGCGAGGTGCTGGCGAAAGGCATACGGGTGAAACCGCTGGCGGGCGGCGTTCCATAGGTCGTCTCGAACGCAAGCGCCATCTGCGCCCGCGCCCCCTGGGCTCGTGCCATAGTATTCTCCTGTGGTCGGTTGGGTCAGGCCAGCGGGTCGGCCGTGGAATAGTGCAGCACCACAGGGATCACGGCGGCCTTCAGGCTCGCCGCTCCTTCGACTGGCAGATCAACCGGCCGCGGCGCCTCCGCCTCGACCCAGTCGCAGAGCCCGCCTAGCGTACGAGCGGCGGCGAGTGCTGCGCCGATGCTGGCGGTCAGCGTGTCGAAGGCGGTGTCACGGTCGTCACCCTGGACAACCGCCTCGATCTCTGCGCGGTGCTGATAGTGATAAGCGAGCGGCGACAACGTCACCTCAGGCTCCCCCGGCTCGCCGTCGCGCAGGATCAGGAGGCCGTCAGCCGGGACGCGCTCTGGCAGCACGTCGCCGCGGAGGGCGGTGGCGGGCAGCAGCGCTGAGAGCCGCGCGTGCAGCGCGGCGAGGATGGCTTCGCGGGAGGTGGGCATCGATTTGAGAAACCTTGGCGCTTCGCTATTGTGTGCATATAGGGATCAAAGAGTTGGATGTGCGATGCTCGCGGAAGATTGGCTTGAACGAACTCAACCTGGCTACCAAGAACTCTCGAACGTCGAGCGATCGGCGGTGGCTGGCTTCTCTATCGTCTGGAGTGTCTTCGAGGCGCGGGCTCTTTCGACGAATGCAAACACAACCGCCATCGTGCAATTTGTTGACAAAAACGCAGAGAACTTCGGTTCGGCTGAGCCCTTCGGAGATGCTCTGGCGTATTTCCAACAGAGGTACGTGTCAGACGGTCAGATCAATCACAAGTTTGAAAGCCTGCATTTTCGAAAAAACGACAAACGGGAACGCGTGGAAGCTGTTCTGTTGGGATGTGAAGCCGCACCGACCGAGATCGTCACAGCCTTGCTAATCATCGTCTTTCGGCTGCGAAATAACCTCTTTCATGGGATCAAGTGGGCCTACGAAATGCGCGATCAACGGCGGAACTTCGAGCATGCGACAGCCGTCCTGACGCGCGTCCTAGATTCCCACGCGGCATGAATGCGGAAATGGCGTTCTCAGGTTTGCCGCCCCTCCACCCAGTTCGCCACGATCAGTCCCGGCACGCTGTCGAGCGCGCGCTCGGCGTCACGATCGAGATCCAGCCGCTTCGGCAGCTTGACCTGCGGCACCAGCAGGAAGATCGGCACTGTGGCGCGGCCACGTCCTGTCTTCGATCGTGAGGCCACGCCGAGACCCCGGTTATTCAGACGCCCGTCGGCCACGAGCAGGCTCGGGCCGCGGCGGCGGTAGACAAAGCGCAGGCGCAGACCGCGACGACGCTCCCATTCGCCGGGGGTGATCTTGCCGCCCCGCCGGCCGCGCCCGGCAGCGGGCAACGGGATCGTCAGCCAGAACCCGGTCTTCGAGCGAATCAGCGGGCCGGTGTCGTGCGCGCTGACTATGTCCGGTGCCTTCGACCAGACCAGCGCGGCGGCGTTCAGGCTGGGCTGGCCCTTGGGATATTGCGCCGAGCGGATGGTGCGGGCGAGCCGCGGCCCCAGCCCCGCGCCGGTGATCTGAGCGCGCCAGGCGGTCTTGAGGCTGGTCCCGGCCTCGCGCGTGGCCGCTGACACGGCCTTTTCGCCCGCCTTGATCTCGGCGGCCATCATGGTCGCCAGATCCGGGGTGACGTCGAGCCTGAACTTCATGCCGGCCTCAGATCCACAGTCCAGACCAGCCGCTCGCGATCGCGCACCGGCTCGCCCTGTATGAGGAAAGCCTCTCCATCTATCTCGATGCGGTCGCTGGGACGCGGCGTCGGGACTTCCGCGACGCGCAGATCCACACGGGTGGTCTCCGACCAGATGCGCGCGTCGCCAAAGCCGGTAATGTCATCCGCGCGGCGAGTGACCACGCGGACAAGAACGGGCACGCCACCCTCGGGGGTGTAGACGGCATCGCGCCCGACATTGCCATCTGTGAACAGCGCGTCAAGCGCCATGGCGACGGCCGTCATCACGTCCGCCGCGCGCTGCGCAGCACCTGCGGCCGGGTGCAGATCGGCAGCAGGTTGCTCTCGATCTCGAGACGCACCCATTCATCGCGGTCGCGGTCCGGGATCATCCGCGCATAGAGCGGCAGGCCGACGGTATTGACCGTCTCGAACGTGTCGGCCGGGGCGTAGTAGATCTCGAACAGCCCCTCGACGCCTTCGGGATAGAAATACGCCTTGTCGGTGGGCACGCCGAAGCCCAGCCCGCCCCGGTAGCGGCGGAAGGTGATGCCGCCGAAGCTGACCTCCTCGCCCACACGGCCGCGCAGATCGGCCGCCGCGGCGGTGTTCAGGTACGTCTCGCGCACTTCCTTGTGGGCCACGAGATCGGCGAAGAACGCCGAGCCGCATTCGGCGCGCAGCTGCACCTGACCCGCGGCCAGCCCGCCCAGCGTGTCCTCGACGCTTTCGATCAGCGCCTGGCAGCGCTTGCGCAGCGCGCCCGAGCCCGGGGTGGCATTGTCCAGATCGAAGTCGATCTCGGCGGCCGGGGCGATGCCGAACTCGGCGTGATAGTCGATCACCGTGGCGCCGTCGCGCGGGTCCTTCACCACGCCCTGGATGCCGTTGAAGAGGTGAAACTCGAAAGTGGCCTCGGCATCGTTGCGCAGGCGGCCCAGCTTGCGTGCCACCTCGGTCTGGACCTGCTGGACCGCCGTTTCCGAGCCGAAGTCGCGGATGGACTGGATTTCCGAGGCCCAGAGCACGTCCTGCTTCTTGAACTGCCGGCAGACGAAGGCGCGCATGTCGCGGCGCTCGGGGATCTGGCTCTCATAGGCCGAACCGCGTTCCGAGAACGGGATCAGCGACAGCGTGCCGTCGCGGCTCTCGATCATCACGGTCCGCGAGCGCACGCCGCGACTGCTGAAGAGGCCCGCGCCCGACAGGATCGCGGGCTTGTAGGGGATGTTCTCGAGCGCGCGGGTCAGCTCGATGATGGAGAAGGCATCGCCCTCAAAAATGTCCATGGTGGCCACAGCGTGCCTCCTTCTGGTCTGGATGTGATTGGGGAGTTGCGCTCAGGATCAGCGCAGGAGGATGCCGAGCGCGGCCAGCGCCGTGGTGGCCGTGGTGATCTGCGCCTCGGTGGCGCCGTCGGGCCAGCCGATCTCGTGGCGGTTGACGATCGCCGGGCCGCGCACCAGCACCACAGCGTGGCCATCGGTATCGGTGGCGTCGACCGCGCCCCAAAGGATGCCGATGGCGTTCTGGCTGCCATTGGTGGCAGCGGGCGCAAGGCCCGTGTATTTGCCGCCCGTCGTGATCCTGCCCAGCACGGTGCCGGGCGCGAGCTTGCCCGCGCCCGAGGCGATGGTGACGGTCTCGCGGGTGAAATCGCGCAGCACTTCCCAGGTCAGGAAGCCACCGGCGTGTCTGTCTTCAGTGAGCGTGGCCATGGAAACTCATCCTTTCAGCTTGAAGGCCCGGGCGATGACATCGCCCCAGGGGCGCGTGGTCTCGCTGCGCCCGGGTTGCGGGTGATGCGGGGTGATCTGCGGCGCGGCCTCGGCGCGCGCATCCAGCAGGCTGGCACGCACGGCATCGAGGCTGGCCTCTTCCTCGAGGAACCGTCCGGCCATCTGCGGCTGGCCCGCGAGGCGGCAGAGATCCACCACGGCGCGCGCATGCGCGATGGCCTCGGCCCGGATCGCGGTGGCGTCGGTCTGCTCCGGAGCATTGTTGGCGGCTGCAACAATGCTGCCGGGATCCTCGGCTGCGGGGATGTCGGAGGGGGTGGTGTCACCTGCAACACCAGCAGCCTCGCTTCCAGGATGCGGTGCAGGATCGGTCGGCGGCGCAACATCGTACTCGCCTCCAACGATGTCGGGCCCTGTTGCTGCGTCTTCGTCCGGCGCGACGGCATCCACCGCCTCGACCAGTTCGGGCGGCGCATTGCGGAACCGGCCGATGTCGAAGGCGGCGGCGATGCGCACGGGCTCGGCCAGGCGCGTGGCAAGCCCGGCCTCCAGCGCCTCGGCCGCATCGAACCACGTCTCGGCGGCTAGGAATGCGGCGATCTCCGCCTCGGGCTTGCCGGATCTGGCCGCGTAGCCGCGCAGCATGCTGGCCCCGATCTTGTCCAGCGTTCCGGCCATGTCGCGCATGTCCGTAGCCGTGCCCATGACCAGACCGCTTGGGTCATGGATCATCAGGAAGGCGTTTTCCGGCATGACGATCTCGTCGCCGGCCATGGCGATGTAGCTTGCCGCCGACGCCGCAATCCCGTCGATCCAGACGGTGACCGTGCCGGCATGACGGCTCAGCGCGTTGTGGATTGCGACGGCATCGAAGACCGAGCCGCCGGGGCTGTTGAGCCGCAGATCGATCGGCGCGTCATCGGGCAGCGCGCCCAGTTCGGCCAGAAACCCCTTGGCCGAAACGCCATAGGCGCCGATCTCGTCATAGATCAGCACCTCCGCGCCGCTGTCCCGGGCGCGGATCGTGTACCAGCTGTTCATGGTTTTACTCCTGTTCGTCAGAACTGTCCGCGCCGTCGCCCGGACCCGGCCGCGTGGCCGGCGTCGCACGCGCTCCTTGTGTCTCGCCCGGGCTGGTGCGGTAGCGCAGGCCGAGGCCCTCGGCGCGCGCCGTGTCCACCGCGTTCTCGCGATCGACTTCCTCGACATCGTAGCCGGTGGCCTCGACGACCTTGCGCCGGGATGTGATCCCGGCCTCCATCGCCAGCACCTGCGCCTGGATGTCCTTCAGAGGATCGACCCAGTCCCAGCGGGGCGGGATCCACTGCACCATGCGGGCGGCCGCCGGATCCGGCAGCTCCAGCCGGCCCGCCAGCTGCGCGGTCTCCAGCCAGCGTCGCCAGACGGGACGGCAGAGCTGATGCGCGATCACCCCATGCTGCAGCTGCTGCACGCGCCGGCGGAACTCCACGAGTTCCGCACGCAAGGACGAATAGTTGGCCTGCCGAACATCCCCGGTGACCAGATGATAGGGCAGCCCCAGCGAGGCCGAGACCGCGAGCAGCGTGCGGTACTGGAACGCCTCGTAGCCGCCACCGACATCCGCGGGGCTCGAGAACTTCACATCCTCGCCGGGCAGCAGCACCTGCATCGTGCCGGGCTCGAGGCTGGCGATGGCGGCGCCATCCAGATCGGCCTCGTTCTCGCCCATCATCGGGTCTTCCGGCGCGGTCTTGGTGATGAAGCCCGCGAACATCGCCGCGGTCTTCTTGCGATCCAGTTCTGCGTCGTCATACTGATCCAGAAGGAACAGCCGCACCATGGCCGGGGCCACATGCGGCAGGCCGCGGATCTGCCCCGCGTCGAGCGGGCGGTAGATGTGCAGCACATCCTCGGCCGGCACGCGCACCGTTTCCGGCACCGCCACGCGCTGATCGGTGCTGTCGCCGGGATGGGTGCGCCGGAAATGATAGGCGACGCGCCGCCCGATCGCATCGAACTCGACCCCGCAGCGGATGCGGTTTCCATTGGCGGCCGTGCCCGTCTTCTCGAAGGGCAGCATCTCGGACTGCAGCAGCTGCATCTGCATCGGCACCAGCAGACCATCCTCGGCCCGGCGCGGCCGCATCCGGACGAAGCACTCGCCCGCCACGAACATCTCTCGCGCGACCATGGCCTGCAGCCCGTAGAAATCCGTCAGCCCCTCGGCATCGGCCTCGTCCGTCCAGGCAAGCCAGAGCCTCTGGACCTGATCCCGCAGATCACCGTCCTCGATCAACGACGAGGGCTTGATCCCGTCGCCCACCACATTCGCCGCGAAAGCCTCGCAGGCATTGGCCGCGTAGCCGTTGGTGACCACCAGCTCGCGGGCCCGGGCCAGCAGCTTCGGGCCACCCGAGGCGACCAGCGTGTTGATATTCTCCAGCGGCGGGTTCCAGCCCCGCAACCGGCGCTTGGACATCGCGCCTTCGAGACGCGCGCGCACGCCAGCCGGGCCAGCATGGGGCTGGCGGCGAAACCGGTCGAACAGCCCCATGGATCACAGCCCCTTCGCTGTCGTCACGCGCACATGGCGCACGATGCGCCGCCCCTCGAGAGCCGCGATCTCGCGGTCCAGCGCCTCGATCGCCCGGTCGATCTCGGCCACGCTGCGATAGTCTACGGTCTTGCCGTCATAGCTGACGCGTGCCACGCCAGACGAACGCTGTGCCGAAAGCGCGTCGCGGCGTGCGCGGAAGTCCGTGAGTGTCGCCATTCGGATTGACCTGTTCGCACAAGATGTTGCAATCGGTTGGACAGCTGATGATGAGGAGCGATTCCATGACCCCGTCCGAGATCATGCATGACCTTGCGCGCGACGACATGTTCCCCAGGGCGGCCATGGCCGCAGCCCGCGAAGACCGCGACACCATGGCCCCGATCTTCGTCGATCTGGTCACCCGCCTTGCTACTCAGGACCTCCCCGAGATGCGGGATGACGATATGACGGCGCTGATACCGGTGTTTCACATGCTCGGCGAGTTTCGCGAGCCGCGTGCCTATCGCCCCCTGCTCCGATTGCTGCGTCAGCCTTCCGAAAATCCGGAGGCTATTCTGGGCGATGCTCTCACAGAGACGAGCTTTCGCGTGATTGCCGGGACATTCGATGGTGATCTGCAGCCCCTGTTTGAGGCGATCGAAGACCCGAAGGCCTACGAGTTTTCGCGCGCCGCGCTGATGGACGCCCTGGTGCTGATCGCGCAACTGTACCCCGATCGCCGCGCGACGATCGAAGACTATGTCCGGACATTCCGCAGCCGCCACCCCGAGGATCTCCCCCTGGAGGTGCTGATCGGCTGGATGGACGCCATCGCCAATCTCGGGCTCGAAGACATGACCGAGGAGGTGCGCGCGGCGTTCGAAAAGAAACTGATCCCGCCTGATTACTGCGATTTCAGCCACTTCCTCGAAGACCTGCAAGCCACGCAAGATGCGGACGGCGCGCCAGCAAATCGCCGATACCAGAAACCTCTCATCACGGACGCCATCGACGAATTGTCGAGATGGCACGGCTATTCCGATGCGTATTTCGCCGAGCTGAAAAAGCAAAAGGCCAGACACGTCCTCCGCTCGGCTCCCTCGGCCGAGACATTCATGCACGAGACGCCGCCAGTCGGACGTAACGACCCCTGTCCCTGTGGCAGCGGCAAGAAGTTCAAGAAGTGCTGCCTGCACTGATCCAGGCGGGTCACCCCATGTAACTCGACCGCATCGTCCGCCGCCGCGACGAGGGGCGTGGCAGGGATTTCGCGGCCGCATCCCCATCCGGTCCGTCCAGTTCGACCGCCAGAGACCGCTCCAGATCCTGCCAGCGGGCCTCCGACCAGCGATCCGCGCCGGCAATCCAGGCGGCCGCCCGCGCATAGACGCGGCAGTCCAGCGCCTCGTTGCGCTCGCGCAGCTTCTGCCATTCGAGCTTCGAGAAGCCGCGCTTGCCCTTCACGGTGACCAGCTGCTCGGCGGTCAGCTGCTTGAGCCATTCGCCATCGGCCCATGTCGGCAGATGCACCGTTCCAGCCGGAAACGCGGCACCGGCGGTGATCTCCTCGGGTGTGGGCCGCTCCTGCCGCAGGAAGCGGTAGGTCTCGGCCTTGAAGGTCGAGGTCGCCACGGACCAGAGCCGCGCGCCGCGGCGCAGCCGCTTGCCGGCGATGGTGGCGTCGACATAGGTCGGGCCCGTCACCGGGCTGGCGCGGTTGAACCCCTCGAGCCCCTTGACCGGGGCGACCTGCGCGAATCCGACCTGCCGCGCCCAGCCGTAGACGGCGCTGGTCTCATAGCCCGTGTCGATGGCCAGCCTCAAAATGGTCAGGTGCTGCCCGCTGGCATGCGCCCATGTCCGGCCCAGCAGGTCCGTCAGTGTCTGCCAGCACTCCGGATCGCCGGGGCCGCCCTCGATGACGACGTGATCGACCAGCCAGCTTTCGAGCCCGCGGCCCCAGGCCCAGACATCGATCTCGATCCGGTCCTTTTGCACATCCGCGCCCGCGGTGAGGAACAGCCCGCCGGCCGGCACGGTGCCCGCTTTCCACTCTTCGCGCCGCTCGGCCAGCCGCTGCCAGTCCGGCGCCTCGCCCGTTTCGAACCACGTCTCGCCGAGGATCGTGTTGCGGAACGCCCGCATCGCCTCGTCATTGCCCTGTGCCGCCTCCCAGGCCCGCGCGATCCGCGCCCAGCTGAGCCAGCCGATCGGCGAGTAGAGCGCCGAGAGGTGATAGCCCACCGTGTGCGGGTCTTCCGCCTCTGCCGTCGCGCGCCAGTGGCCCGCCGCCAGCATCGCCGTCTTGTGGTGCTCGGCAATGGCCGCGTCGCAGCCCTCGCAGTGGTATTCCGCCGTGTCCGGCTGGCCCTTGTCCCATCGCAGCCGTTCGAACCGCAGCCATTGCACATGACCGCAATGCGGGCATGGCACATGATAACGGCGCTGGTCGCTGGCCTCGAACTCCCGCTCGATCCGGCTCAGCCCGCGGATGGTGGGCGTCGAGATCAACAGCGCCTTGCGCCGATGCGCGAAGGTCAGCGAGCGCGCTTCGGCCAGGCTGACCGGATCGCCTTCCTCGTCGGCCGAGGCCGGATAGGCATCGACCTCGTCGAGAAACAGGTACCGTGCCGGGGTCGAGCGCAACCCCACAGCCGAATTGGCGCCGGTCATGATCAGGATACCGCCCGCGAACTCCTTGGACAGCATGGTGTTGCCCGCGTCGCGTGAGCGCGCGGGCTTGATCCGCTCCCGCAGTTCCGGGCTTTCCTCGATCAGCGGATCGATCCGCTGGCGCGAGTTGCGCTTGGCCAGTTCCACCGTCGGCTGGACCGCCAGCATCGGCCCTGGCGCGTGATGCATCACGAAGCCGATGAAGCAGTTGCCCGCTTCCGTCGCACCCACCTGCGCGGCTTTCATGAACACCACCCGCTGCACCGGGCTGACCGGCGAGAGCGCATCCATGATTTCGCGCATATAGGGCGTGCGCGCGGTCTTGTAGCGCCCCGGCTCGGCGCTCGCGCGCGACGACAGCCAGCGATGCCGGTCGGCCCATTGCGACACGGTCAGGTCCGGGTCGGGCCGCAGGCCCCGCGACCAGGCGCGCAGCAGGTCCCTGGCACCGTCGAACCCAGCGACATCCTCATCCAAGGCCGCTGCGGATCTCGGCGAGGCTATCGAGCTGGGCGCGGACATGGGCTTCCAGAACCTTCTGCATCACCGCCGCCTCCACCGTGATCCCCTCGCCGAGGGTGGCTGCCAGTTCCGAGGCCATGAGCGCGGCCACCCGCGCGGGCCAGATCACCCAGGCATCGCGTTCCTCGCGCGCCAGCCGAAAGATCAGCGTTTCCGCGCGCGCCTTGTCGACCAGGTCGCCCTTGAGTTTTTGCAGCCGGATGCGGCGTTCCTGCGCCTTGAGCACCTCGTTCGCGGTCTTGGCCTGCAGGAAGGTCGTGCCGCCGCCGACGGCTGGCGCGGCCATTCCCTGCTCCTTGAGCGTATCCCCCACCGCAGAGACCGCGGCCTCGGGCACCGGCTTCAGCTTGGGTTTGCCGGTCGCGGACGCTTTGGGCGCGGCGCGGGATTTCGACGGGTCGGTCGTCTCGGTGCGGCGCGTGTCCGACGCCTCCGCGTCGATGCTGCCATCAGAGTGGAGCACCAGCCGACCGGCATCCTTGGCCTTCTGGATCGCCCCGCGCGACAGGCCCACGCGCGCGGCATAGTGGCGTTCGCTCAGGCCCTGCATGGCTCACCCTCGCGCGACATAAAGCAATGGAATTGCGGCGATTTCCGTTGATTGCACCCCGCACCGGAGCGATTCTGGGATCAAGCCAACAGACCCGGATCGGAGACCAGGATGACCATCGCAGACCGCTACAACGCTGAAGCCGCCCGCCTGCTGCCCCACATGGCCGACAGACTGGCCGTCGAGCCCACCATCACCACCGCGAACGAGATCGACGAGATCGTGTTTCGCCGCAGCGAATTCCTCGGCGGGATGGCTTGCGTGATCCTTGCCATGATCGAACAGCAGGACGGAGACACCGCATGACCGCCATCACGACCATTCGCATCGATCACGACGCCCTGCCCGCGCCATTGAGCCACACGACTCCTGACGCTGTCGCCGAGGCGATAGAGGCTGCGCTGCGTGAGGTCGGCATCACCGCCGAGGCGTCGGATCTGTTCAGTCATTACAAGATCGAACTGCCGACCGACAAGCTCGCCGCCGCCGCCACGGTGCTGGCCGGGATGGGTCTGATCTGATCGTCACCGGTGCAGAAAGCCATCATATTGCTCTGATTTGCCTACACTTTCCAGCCCGTCGGAGCGATTCTGATTGCACAAGAACGATGCAACTCACCACGGAGCCACGCCATGACCAGCCTGAACTCGCAAACCACGCCCCGCCACCAGCTGCGCGCCGAAAAGGCACACAGGAACAAGGAGGCCGCGCTGAACGCCTTCATCGCGAAGAAGGCCGAAATCGACGAACGGCTCGCCCGCCTGCAGGCGCTCAGCGACGACCACTTCAACTGCCATCCCGACGAGGTGGGCTGGGCCATGGTCGGCACGCTCGACCACTACAACGGGCTGCTCAAGCGCATCACCGACAGCGCCTTTGGCGAGGGCGAATACGCCGGGTAACACCTTCGGACCCTGACCAAGGACGGCCCGCCTCGATGGCGGGCTTCACCCGGTAGAAGCTCCTGCATGTCGCACGAGCCGAAACCGGAGATCATCCATGACCCAGATCCAGCTGTCCGACGCCCAGTCCGTCATCCTGTCCACCGCCTGCGCGCGCGACGACGGCGCCGTGTTCCCCGTCACCACCACCCTCAAGGGCGGCGCCGTCGGCAATGTCTGCAAGAGCCTGTTGAACCGCGGGCTCATCGAGGAAATCGAAGCGACCGACCTCAACACTGTCTGGCGTCACGACGAAGAGCGCGGACCCATCACCCTGCGCGCGACGCCGCTGGCCTACACGGCGCTCGGGATCGCGGACGAAACGAGCGAGGCGGTTCGGGCCGAAACCGCGACTGCGCCCGAGCCTGTCAAACGTCGCAGCGGCACCAAGCAGCAGGTGATGATCGATATGCTGTCCCGCCCGGACGGTGCAACCATCGAAGAGATCGCGGACATCACTGGCTGGAGAAGTCACACCATCCGCGGTTCGATGTCAGGCGCGCTGAAAAAGAAGCTCGGACTGACCATCACCTCCGAGAAAGTCGACGGACGAGGCCGCGTCTACAATATCACTTGCTGAAGCCAACTGCGAACACGACCGCCGGGACGAATGTCTCGGCGGTTGCGCAGCCCGTCCGAATTCAACTGCGGCTTGGAAAGTCCATGTACCATGCCGCGTGATCCTCGTCCTGATTTGGCATCCCGGGCTTGGTCAGGCAGCCTTTCGGGTTGATGTAGCTATCGATCCGACGCTCAGGTGCACCCGACCAATTGATGTTGAAAGCGCAGAGCTTCGGGAAGAAGTAGAGCGTGCTGTAAGGCAGGTGATCGTGGATCCACCACGCCAGCGACCGCCAGTCCGCGCCCGACTCAAAGCGATCGGCGAACCACGGCACGACCACGCAGGCAGTCGCGCCAGTGTGTCCTTCCGAATCTCGTCGATCCCATATGTGCCCCGCGTAGTTCGACGCGTTCGATGCACAGGTGTAGCCGGACTTGCCCGCCTTCTGCCGCTCGGCACCAAAGCCATTCACCTCGCAGGAGCGGTAGGCAGAGCGCACGGCGATGCGGCCGAATTCATCCTGGAGAGGCTCGAGCAACTCTTCGCAAAGTTTCTTCCCAACGGTGATGGCCAGTTCGGGATCCTCGGGGATGTTGGGTATACCGTGAAAGTTCCCGATCTCGCTGTAGAGGAAGTCGCGCATGAAGAATGTTTTCGACAGACGCACCCGACCAAGTTCCTCAAGTGCCTTTACCGTCGCTGGCTTTCTCATCCTTCGCCTCCGATGCTGCGTGTCGGAGCAGCGGTAGCATGCGCATCGTCAGAGGACCAACCGCTAACGCAGCGCCTCGAACAGCCGCCGCAGCAGGTAACCCCGCGCCAGCGACACGCCGACGAATACGAGCCCGATGGTCATATGCTCCGCGAGCCCCGTCTCGATCCCGAACCACGGGAAAACCACAATCTGCGTGGCGATGGCCAAAACGTAGCCGACGAAAACGTTTGCCGCCGCCTCGACCATCGACATGGTGCGCGACTGTTTCACATCATTTCCTGTAAACTGTTGGCTGATGAGACTGGGCGCGATAGGGAATTTGGGGGCACGATGATAAACAGGCGCAAAGCCCTGGTCGTGCCGGCCGCGATGATCGTGGCGGGGCTGGGATGGAGCCGAAGCGTGGCCGCAACGAGCAATGTAATCGATGATCTGAGCCAACCGCATCCGCGCGCAAGCCATGGGGCAGCTTGGGAAATGATCGCCGACCGCGTCATGGGCGGGGTTTCGAGCGGTACGATGCGCCGCGAGGTCGTTCGCGACCGCGAAGCGATCCATTTGCAAGGAGACGTCAGCCTCAAGAACAATGGCGGGTTTCTCCAGATCGCGCTGGACCTTGCACCCGATGGCTCGCCCGTGGATGCCAGCAACTGGGCGGGTATCGAGATCGACGTCATCGGCAATGACGAGACCTACAATCTGCACCTGCGCACAGCGGACGTGGCCCGCCCTTGGCAGTCCTACCGTCAGAGTTTCATCGCAAGGCCGGAGTGGCGGACGGTGCGGCTGCCCTTCGCCGGGTTCGAGGCGCACCGGATCGACGCGCCGCTCGACCGATCCACGATCCGCCGTATCGGCATTGTTGCCATCGGGCGCGCGTTCCATGCCGACATCGCGATCAGCGGCGTTCGCTTTTACGCCTGATCAGGCGGCGCTGGTTTCCGCCGGTGCAGCGGGGATTTCACCCAGCCGCTCAGCCTTCACATCCCCGAAGGTCCTGCCATCGCCGTCAAGGATTGCGTCCTTTCCGGTCTCGGCCTGCCAGCGTTCGACGGCGACATCGATATAGGCGGGGCTGATCTCCATCGCGAAGACGCGGCGGCCATTGATCTCGCCCGCCATGATCTGAGACCCGGAACCAGCGAACGGCTCGTAGCAAACACCGCCGCGGGCCACGTGCTGGCGCATGGGGATGCCGAATGCATCGAGCGGTTTCGGCGTTGGGTGGTCGGGCCGCTCATCCTTCGTGAAACTGGGCATCTCCCAGGTCGAGGGCAGCGTCTGCTCTGCGATCTTCGGCGGGCGGTTCGGACGACGCCAGCCCATGAAGCAGGGCTCGTGCTTCCAGAGGTAATGCGACCGGGTTAGCACCCCGCGGTCCTTCACCCAGATGATCTGCTGATGCACGAAGGCCCCGGCCTTTTCCCAGCAGGCCTCGAGCATCGCCTGGCGGCGCGACGCGTGCCAGCAATACCAGGCGGCGTCCTCGGTGATCGCTTCGGCCACAGCGGCGGCGATGAAGCCGTCGTAGAGTTCCGCGCCCTGGCTGCTGTCGTCCCAGGTGGTGCCGTAGCTCTGGCTCCAATCCTTGTTCCGCGTCGGATGGTTCGAACCGTCGTAATCCACCAGATAGGGCGGATCGGTCGCGAACAGGATCGCCCGCTCGCCATTCATCAGGCGGCGGACGTCCGTCTCGCTGGTGCTGTCGCCACACAGCAGCCGATGATCGCCGAGGATCCACAGATCACCCGTGCGCGACGCCGGGTTGCGTGGCGGCTCCGGGATGGTCACCGGGGGCACGGAGCCCCCGGCGCCACCCTCTTCTTCACCACCCGCCTCCGGATCGAACGCCAGCAGCTTGTCGAGTTCGCCGTCGGAGAAGCCGACCAGCGACAGGTCGTAGTCGTCGGCCAGCAGCTCCTGCAGCTCGGCCGAGAGGAGCAGTTCATCCCACTCCGCCCAGTTCGTCGACTGGTTGGCCAGCAGACGGAACGCCTTGATCTGCGTCTCTGACAACTCGTCGGCGAGGACCACCGGCACGGTGTCGAGACCGAGCAGCCGGGCCGCCTTCAGCCGCAGGTGCCCGTCGACCACCAGCCCGTCGCTGCGCGCGACGATCGGGATGCGGAAGCCGAATTCCACGATGGCCTGCGCCATCCGGTCGACCACATCGTCGTTCTTGCGCGGGTTGCGCTCGTATTCGACGAGGCGGCCGATGGGCCATTGTTCAAGCTGCAGCGCGTTGGTCGGCATGGGCGGAACTCTTGAGCAGGTGCAGGGTCACCGTCCGGCGCGCATGGATGCTGCAGAACAGGACGAGCTTGGTGACGGGCAGCGGCGGGTCGACCGCCTCGACATCGTGGAACACGCTCTCCACGCGCTTGTGGCAGGCGCGGCAGAGCGGGATCAGGTTGGTCGGCGTGTTGTCTCGCGTGAGGCGGAACGGGATGATGTGGTGCACCTGAAGGTGCCTGGTCCTTCCGCAGAAGGCGCAGAATGGCGTCTGCCGGAGCGCAGCCTTGCGGATCGTTTTCCATCGCGAGCCGCGCCCGCGGATCCGCGGCGTCCGGCACAGATGGCGCTCGTAGCAGGACCGCGAGCAGAACCGCCCGCTGGAGTTCGTGCGATCCGACAGGACCGACCTGGCGATGCGAAACGAGCCCCCGCAGGTCGCGCATGTTCGCTCGACCGATTTGGCGGCACGTAGGCAGCCGAGGCTGCAGTACTTCTGCCGGTTGCTCGGTGATGATACAAAGCTGCATCGGCAATGCTGGCAGGTTTCGTAGTTCGGCTTGACGGTTGGTCTCCCAAACCGTTCCGCAGCAGAGGCACGGCTCGAGCAGCTGCGGCATCGCTGTGCCGCATTATCGGCTCTCACCTGCTCGATCTTTCCACACTCGATACAGGATCGTACGCGGGTGCCACGTTTTCTTTCCGTCGCGCGCGGCAATGCGATACCCGAAGGTGCCGCCATGTTGTGCGCCAAGGTCATGCAGGTTCCTGTCGGTGATCGATCGGCATTGGCCGGGGTGGACTCCGCGGTGGTGTCCAGCGGCGTCCGGGTGGACTCCGACATCCGCGGGGTATCCACCCCGGGCGGCCATTCAGGTGTTTGAAATTACGAGGCTTTCAGCGTGCCGCGGGTGGACTCCGACCGGGGTGGACTCCCAAAAAAACGGCCCTGTCGCTGGCGAAATTGCGCGCTGCGCCCCCCAGCATACGAGGTGCACGAAAAGGAACCGTAAAATCAACGGCTTACGGGTCGGCGGAGACAGTTTTTCCGGTCAAGCGGTGGGCGGTTGCCCGGTTTCGAACTGTCTCCCCTTTGGACCCCGTCTGGACCCCGAACCGGACTCCGGGTGGACCCCGGAATCCAGCGGTGCAGGCCAGTTCAAGCTGACGGCTTTCGATGCCCCCAAGGGCACTGCGGCTTGTACGGCTCGCGTGCGCGCTTCGGTGGCCGCTGCCATGGCTCGTCCTTGCGCGGGGGTGTTCCTGCGATTGGTGACGGCGCGTGTCGGGGCAGGTCCCATTTCTTGTACATCCAGTCCTCGAAGAGGCATTCCATCTCCGATTGCGTCAAGCTCCAGATGTTGAGGCCTTTGATTGCCGCCTCGACCTGCTCCTCTGCCGTCTGGGGTTTCATGTCGAACCATTCGCCCCGAATGTTGTAGGGCGAAAAGCTGCTCTTGAAGGCGCTCTCGATCCGTGCGGCGACTGCCAGGCCTGGCAGCCACCAGAACCGATGGAAGACGAGTTCATCGAAGTGACTGGCCTGAATTGTTGCGATCCGTCGCAGGGGGTCCTCGCTTATCCCGATCTTCACCGGTGCGCCCTGAACGGGTTTCAGGAGATAGACAGTGTGGAACCCGTTGCTCCGGATATAATCACGGAAGCCAAGTGGACGCATGGCCGTCATGAATTGCCAATCCTGATGGAAGATCGGGGAACGTGCGGCGCGCCCTGCGCCAGCCGCACAATCCCCATTCTAAGAAATATGTAAGCCCTGAGAGCGAATTTGTCTTGGCTTGGGATGTCTCACCGATAATTCCCTCACAGGATGATTTTCCTTGACAGCCGGTCGGCGTTCTCGATCACGAAGCGCCGTGATCGCTTGGCGGATGGCACACGTCCGTTGAGCCGCCAGGTGATCAAGGCCACGCCATATTGCCAGTGTCGGTTGGCCGCCGGGCGGCTCAGCCCGATCTCCCAGGTGATCTTCTTCCACGGCTTGCGGTTGGCGCGCAGCCAGACGATCCGGGCGTCGTCACGCTCCAGCCAGCGCAGCCAGAGCATGGCTTCGTCGGCTTCGGTGATCATGCGCGGGCTCGGCCGCGGACGTTTCATCTCGGGCTCCTGACCCACGTGATCGGCGAAGCTGTGGAAATACTCGGGCCACGCGTTGAAATACCCGGTGGGCTTCACCGCGGGCAGTTGCGCGAACACATCCGCGGCGAGCTCCAGCCGGTCCTGCACGCGGCCCGTGGTCCAGTCAGTCATTGCGCACCTCCCGGACGGCGGGGAGTTTGCCGTACAGACGCTCGCCCAGTTGCCGCACCAGTTCCCGCTCTGGCCATGTCAGCCGATGATCATCGAGCGAGACCGCCAGCATGTGCTGTTCGTGCCAGCCGTCGCGCCTGACCTGTTCGGGGGTGAGATGGGACCGTGGCTGCAGTGCAGCCGCGTAAGCCCGTCGAACGCGGTGGCCGCCGTAACCTTTCGGGGCGAACCGCATCCCGGTCATGATGCACCTCCTTCGTCGTTGTCCATTTCTGTGGGAGAAAAATCGTCGGCCATGTCGTTGGGCACCCTCACCCCATCCGACGCCGAGGCGTCGATTTCGCTCCCTGTTTTCTGGGCAGCCGTCGGCGCTGATGCATCCTTGGGGGCAAGTCGAGCCCGCAAGGCAGCGCGCTCTTCCTGATCCAGCTTCCTCCGCCACGGGTTCTTGCCCATCCGGAATGGCCAGCTCGGGCAGTCGACCGCTGTGCAGAGCCGGACCTCCTGCGCCGAGCCGTTGCAGCAGTCGAGACAGTTCAGGCGCAGGGCCCGCAGCGGCGACATGCGCGCGTGGCCAAGCTGCTCCAACTCATTCGCGCTCATGCCGCGCGGATCGCGGCCGACGTCGTAGCCGTCGCGGCGTTCGAGACCGATATGGCGATGCTGGCTCATGTCCGCCCCTCCCGCCGTTCGCGTTCCATGGCAGCCCGGGCCTGCTGGGCCCGGCGACGGTCGCGGTCGTTGTCGAGGTCGATCCGGCTCTCGCCGGTCTCGCGACCGATGTGGCTGCCCTTGCCGTGGCGAGCCCAGGCGATGAAGGCGTTGCCGATCCTGCCGTGAAGCGCGATCAGGGAACTCTGGTTGGCGACCGCGATGAGCGGCGCGAGGTGGCGCGAGAGGAACGGGAGCCAGTCCGCGGGGTTCGGGACGACGATCTGCTCGACCAGGGAGAGCGGCGTCTCGATCAGCATAAAGATGCCGTGGATCTCGCTCGGCCAGAATCGAATTTCGAGCGCGCCGCCCAGCAGGCCCTCCTCGGTCAGCAGCGTGTGCTCGCAATCGAGCACGCGTTCGAGGGCTCGGTGCCAGTCAATGCGTTCCACCTCGATCAGGCGATTGGCCTCATGGTACCAATCGGGCAGGTCCACCTCGTGGAAACGCCCGGCGTCATAGACGCGCAATCTTTCGAAACTCATGATCATTTCTCCTCTCTGGGGTTGGGGGGTGATGGCGGATGGGTTGCTGCGACCGCCTCCAGCCGCGCAGACAGCGCATCGAGCGCGGCGCGGCGGGTGGTGAGCACGGCCTGCATGCTACTGGTCATGCGCCTGGTCAGACCGCCCAGCTCCGCATGCTGTGCGGCTTGCTCGCCGAGCGGCGCTGCGATATTGCATTGCGCAAGCGGTCCGAGGCGGTTGGTCAGCCAGGCTTCCGGATCGGGAATGCGGACGAGGTCGACGCGGGCGACACGCGCACGATGGCCGGGGCCCGACGGGCGATAGGTCACCTCCACAGAGGAGTGTGACATTTGGCTATTAAAGAAGTTCCTATAATAGCAGTTTGTCACACTCCTCGAGCGATCCTGCCGTGCCGCCCCAGCCGAAGACCACAGCTCCGGAAAACACGCGGCCATGTCGGCGGCGTTCTCAAGGACGATGCCCGACAGCGCCATCAGATCGCGTCGGGTGGGTTTGAGGTCGGACCAGGGCGCCAGCGCGTCGACGGTGACCGGCAGGACCACGTCGGTCAGCAGGTCGATCTCAAGCATGGACTGCGCGGTGCGGTTGACACCGCGGCCGCGGCCCATCGCCTGGATCAGCTCGCCCTCGCAGATGCTCCAGCGCACCGCCTCGGCGATCGGATCGGCATGCGCTTCCATGGCCAATGGCGCCGTCCGATCACCTGCGAGCCGGATCCGCCGCTCGCTCATCGGATACCACCAGCCGGCATCGTCCGGGTTCGGCGCGGGCACCCGACCGGTCAGCGCCGTGGCGATCAACTCGACCGTCCGCGGGGCAGGCAGCGTGCGACCCAGAATGATCATTCCGCCGATCTCGCCCCAGCGATCGAGACCGCTCAGCGCGTTGAAATGCACAGCCTCGGCCCGCGGTGGCAGGCCCGCGGCGCGAATTGCATCAATCGTGGCTTTCTGACCGATCACGAGCAGATCCACGCTTGCTCCCGCGCGGTGGCACTGTCGCGCGCGCAAGGAGATCCAGGCGCGCAGGTCGCGCAGCCGGGTCACGGCGGCCTTGCGGTCTCGCGCGGGCGCATTGGATCCGGGCGTCAACGCCCGTGCCGAGGTGGGGCTGCCGGTCACCTGGCGGATGCGGACATGAGGCTGGCGCGCGGCGACAGACGTGCCGGTGTCCATGCGCGGCAGGTAGGTCTGGACAAGCTCGGCCCGCAGCGTGGCGTCGAGATGCAGGATCGGTGCCTCGGCGGCCCAGCCCGCGCGCATCCGGGCGCGCCAGCGCAGCTTCAGCGCCCGGACGGATCCATTGTCGGTCCGCTCATGGACGAGCTCGGCCCCGGCGGCATCATGGCCATTCTCCAGCGCCTCGGCGAGGATCAGCCAGAGCGTGGCGCAGCGCCCGGGCGGAGCCCAGGGCTCGCCGGACGCGGGCAGTACGGCATCGACAAGCTTGCGACGTTGGGCGGGCGACATGCCGGGCAGGATCCCCGCATCGCGCATCCGGCGGCGTTCGAGCGTGGCGGCGTTGCGGCAATCCTCGGGCGTCAGCCCCACGGCTTCCAGCAAACCATGACGCAGCGGGCCGGGCTCTGCGACCTGCAGCGCCTTCCAGAGCCGGGTGCGGGCGTCGACAAGATCGGCGGTAGCGCTCACGTCTGTCTTACCTTTACCGTCGTAGCAGGCGAGCGAGGTTCGCCCCGGCTCCAGACCGTCCTGGGTAAGCGTGGCCTTGCCATCGAGGCCGCGCAGGCCCGATTGCCAGAAGGCTTCGTCGATAACGAGCAGCCCGACCGTGGCGATCGCCTCCGGTTTCATGTGAAAGAGGCTGTCATGCGCGCAGACGATGACCTGCGCCGCCTGTGCCTGCGGTTTCTGCCGCTGGTAGCCGCAGGCATGAAACTGCGCGCAAAGGTGCACCTCTTCCCCGCGCTTGACCTTGCAGCAGCTTTGCTCGACCGGATGCTCGATCTCGAGCGCATCGAATGTTGCTTCGGGATCGAGGCACATGAGTTGCTCGGGGTTTTCGGGTGTGGGATCGGGCGCGGTGCGGCCCTTCCAGAGCATCACGCGGAGACCCAATTCCTCGAAGGCCGCGACCTGCTCGGTGCCCAGATCATGGCGCGGCACGGCATAGATCACCCTGCGCCCACCGAGTCCGCCTGAACCGATCAGATCGGCAATGGCAACTCGGGCGCGTGATGTCTTGCCGAGCCCCACATCGACCGGCAGGCCGAGCAGCGGCGGAAAGGCGGTGCGCGCCACGGTGTTGAAATCCAGCGCATCGCAGGTTTCTGCCTCGTCCTTCGCGGCTTCACGGGCCGCCTCGACCGCTGTCCAGTACTCCGGGACGTCCGCCATGAAGTCGCGGATCGCCTCGGAAAGCGTGGCGCGGGCTTCGTCTGGTGTGAGCGTCGGTGCCGGATAGGTCGGCGGCGGCGGAGGGATCTTGGCAGCGCCGGTGATAAGCGCCGCGACCGCCTCCGGCCCCTCGTGGCAGAAGAGGTCATTGGCGTCGCCAGCGGCATCGGGCACGGCCAGGCGGGCATCAACGGCGACCGCGGCCTTGCGTGCGGCCTCCACCCCCGGGTTGGTGTCGCGCTCGGGCTTGAGGTCATTGTCGGCGACAAGAACGAGATCGGCCTGCGCGAACCGCGCGCGCAGCGTCTCGGCCACGGGGCGAAGGTTGCCCGCATCCATCGCGGCGATGACGGTATCGCCCGTGGCGATGTGCAGGCTCGCGCCGGTGGCCCAGCCTTCGCAGATCAGGATCGGACCGGTAGGATCGGCGAGCGGCGCAGGGTCGAGGCCCACTACGGCGAAATGCCCGCGCTTGGCGCCACCCGCGAGAAAGCACTTGGTACCGTCCGGAGCGATTGTCTCCAGGCTGTGCAGCCGGCCATCCGCGTCCTGCAGCGGCACGACCAGATGGCCGCGGGTATCCACGCGCAGTGCAAGCGAGGCGGCCTGTTTGGCCATGAGATAGGGATGATCGGGTGCAGCAGGGCGTGCCGATGCCCAGATCCGCGCGGCGCGTGCGGCGGCCTCTTCGGCAGGATAGAGTGGCGGGGTGGTCTCTTCGGTCTTTCGGACCTTCCGTGGATCCGCAGGCCTATTGGCCGGCGTGGCCTTTGACCTGGCGCTCTGGCGCCGCGGGCCGTGGGCGAGGCCGATGCGATCGCTGATCCAGTCGTTTGCGGCGTCGCGGGCCATACCAAGGTTGTGGCCGACAAGATCGGAGAACCAGCCACCGTGACCTTCCTCATGGTCGAACCACATGCCCGCCTTCGGCCCGCTTATGATGATTGCAAGGCTGCCCTTGCGACCCCAGCGCCATTCCTGGCCGATCTTTGAACTCGGCTGGCCCAACAGCTCGACCGCAAGGTCTTGCACCCGTGCGCGCAGCTCGGCGTCGAAGGCTTGCCAGTCCCGTGCGCTCATGGCCGCCCCCTGCGCAGATGCGCATGCACGACGCGCGACGGATGGGTCGCAGCGGCGATACGCAGGGAATGGCGATGACAGGTGAGCACGGGTGTCTGGAACCGGATTGAGGGAGTTGTTGCCCCCGGTTCTGCAGCCATTTCGCCAGCCCTCGCGACGTCCGAACCGGTCCGCCCGGCTGCGCACCGCATGGCTGGAAAGGGTGGAACCCTTCTGTCAAGGCATTGGAATTACGTTGGATAAAGGGTGGACCCCACGGGGTCCGACGTGCCGTTCCGAGGGGTGTTCGGCGCCGTCGGATTCAGGTGGGTTGACCCCACTCAGGCGCGAATCAAGTGAACGGTTCCACCCTTGAAGCGGGATGTGGCGGGAAGGGTGGACCCCTCGGTGTCGTGCGGATTTTCTTGGCCTGGGTCCCGGTCAGGCAGACGGCGACCGTAACCGGTTTCGCTTGAGACGGGTCTCGCGCGTCCAACCCCGTGCCTGCGGACGTCGTTTTACGCGAGAGATCGAAATCGGTGGGGTGGTCGGTTCAAAGTTTCCGTGTGGAGCGTTGAAACGCCACACATCGCCGTCGCCCAACACCACCCCACCCGCTCAGGATCAAACCTCGGTTGGGGATAAAGATGACAAGGGCAACGAGTTCAGCGCCGAGGATCGGGCGCGCTTCGTCGACACGTTCCCAGCAGCGGCAATGTGGGCCGCGGTCGCTGCGTCATTGCTGTCGGTAACGGTGCTGTGTTTGCCATTGCGACCAATGAGTGTGGCCCCGCGCGGTGAAGCCCGACATCTTCGACGGTGGCGATCTGGGTGTTGCAGGCCGCAACACCCAAGCGCCCAACCTTGGTGCCGCCGTCGCCAAGGACGAAAAGTGTGAAGTCACCAAGTCCGTAAAACTCGTATTGTCGATCAGGAAACCAGCCAGCCAAAACGGGCACCAAGCATCCGCTGATACCGTATGACGGTCATATCTTTCCAACTTTGCCTATAAGGTGTCGGAACATTACGTGCTGCGCACATACTTCTATTAGTGCGACACGTGTGTCGGCATGCATGAGGACTTTTAAATACCAATATTGTTCTCATGACCTGGAAGAGGCTTTATAGTTGGCCTTTACGCAGCCTCCCCATACTCGGGTGCAGCCGGTTGTCTCCGCGAGGCGGGCCAGCCCGTCGCATTGCAGATGGCGCAGCAGATGCATCATGCTCGGGTGTGAGATTTATTCGACCTTCTTCGTCCCCAACCTGACGCTTGGCGTCATCCTAGCGGTCAGTGTCGTCTTGGTCGCAATCGGGATCATGAGCCGCGGAACGTCGCAAAGCACGGCCTGAGCCGCGCCTTTCGATCACGCCTCAAGGGGGCAGGCCAGGGCCTGCCCGCTTTGTTGTGCCCGGGTCAGATCTTGTATCAGCGCCGAACCCGGCATTCCGGCCATCGCATCGTGCGGGCTTTGGGCGCGCTCGCTCGCTTCAACATTCAGGCGGCGGCCAGGGGCCCGTCATGCGTCGCCCCGGCCAGAACCGGATGGCGCAGGACGGTCGCGCCGCAGGTGTCGAGATGCGCCGCAAGCGCCCCTTGGGCCTCGGGGTCGAGATGCCAGAGCGCCTCGCCAAGCAAGACAAGCTGCGGTGTGCCGAGCAACACGCGGGCCAGCGACAGCGCGCTGCGCTCTCCGGTCGACAGGTTGCGCCCGCCTTCGGCCAGTGCGCCGTCGAGGCCGCCGAGCCGGGTCAGCAGATCGGCCAGCCCCGCCTTGCGCGCGATGCGCTCCAGCTTCTTGTCCGACGGGCGCTGCCGCAAGCCGAGTGTCAGGTTGCGCCGCAGCGAGCCCTTCAGCACCGCCGGCGTGCTGTCGATACGCTGAACGCCACGCCGCAGGCTGCCGCGCGACAGATCCGTCAGGCAAAGGCCCGACAGGGTGATATGGCCGGGCGGCACCTGCTCGAGCCCGCACAGCGCGGAAAACAGCGCATCTGCGTCGCGCGGATCGCAGGTCAGGGATTGCCACGCGCCCGCCGGAATCTCCAGCGAGAGCGGCGCGCCCTGCGGCATCGGCAGATCGCGCAGGCACACGTGCAGCGGCCCCTCGGGCAGGCGCTGGTCGCCTTGCCCGATCGCGCGCTGGTCGCGTGCCAGCGCGGCGACGCATTTCCGGTGCGCAGCGAGATGGGCCGCGCGGAAATTCCAGACGCTCGCCAGATCGCGCAGCGGCGTCAGCACAAGGCCGATGGCGGCGAGCGCACCGGCGATGGTGCCCGTGCCGGTGTCGGCCAGCGCCCCGGTGACGATCACCGCGCAGGCGGCCAGACCCGCCACCGCATCCGGCAGCGCCTTGAGCGATTCCGCCCAGAACAGCCGCTGCAGCCCGGCGCGGATCATCCGCTCGGTGCGTTTGCGCAGGCTGCGCAATTCGGCGGGGCGACGCCCCATCCGGTCAAGTTCGGGGGCGAGCGGCATACGCTCTGCCATCTCGGCGGCGATACGGGCACGCCGCGCGCGCAGACGGCGGTGCAGCGGCTCCAGCCGGGGCCCGGCAAAGGCCATCACAGCGAGAGTGACAACGAAAAGCGGCGTGACGACAAGCGCAAAGCGCGGCTCCAGCCCCCAGAGCACGGCGCAGGCGACGGGGATCATCACGGCCCCGGCGATCAGGCGCGGCAGGCCCTTGCCCAGCCAGTTGCGAAAAGCGGTCATGTCGCCCACGAAACGCAGGCTCATATAGCCGCTGCGGCGCGCGGCGACAGCACTTGCGGGCATGCCCGCCGCATGTTCCAGCAGGGCGAGGCGGATCGACAGGGCATAGTCCTGCCCCAGCCGTTCGCCCATCAGGCGCGACAGCACCCGTGCCCCGGCGATCACCAGGCCCGAGCCGGCCAGCACCGCGATCATGCCAAGCGGAAGGCTTGCCTTGGCGTTCAGCGCCTCGAAGAGCCCGCGGGTGGCGAAGGCCGCCGCACCGGCGGCGGCACCCTGCACCAGCGTCACGAGGCTTACGCGTGCCAGCCCGCGCCAGCGCCCGTTCTCCATGAGACCGGGCATCGCCATCAGGCGGCCTCTTTGCGGCCCAGCCCGGCGCGCAGGGCAAAGCCGGTGGCCTCGGCAGGATCGGCGAGATCGGCCCTGGTCAGCACGGGCAGTCCGGTGGCGCCACCGGCCTCGGCGCTGGCCATGGGCGAACAGCTGAGCATGCCGGTCACCGCATCGGGTTTCAGCCCGTGACGCGCGAGGATCGCGACGCCGCCGACCGCTGCCACAGCGTCGCCACTCGCGAAAACCAGACCCGAAAGCAGGTCATTGAGCCACGGATCGGCGATGAGCGCGGCGGTTTCGCGCTGCAACAGCCCGTCGGCCACCTCCATCACCACGATTTCGCAGCCCTGGTGTCCGGCCTCGGCGATCAGGAGCTCGGCGGCGGTCTTGATGCGGTCCAACGGCTCTCGGTAGGTGGTGACCATCCCGGCATCGGTGAAATCGCCCACGTAATGCGCGCCGCTGTCGCAGTATTCGTTATAGTCGCCAAACGCCCCCGTGCCGGTGATCTTGAGCGCGCCGGCGCGAAACCCCGCGCGCCGCAGCCCGAGGACAAGCTGTGCCATGGCCAGCGTCTTGCCCGAATTCATCGAGGTGCCGAGCACGCCGATCACCGGCGGGCGCGGCGCGCCGGGGCGGGGGGCGAGTGCGAAATCCGCGAGATTGACCGCACGTCCCGCAGCATCGAGCAGCCGTGCCGCGGGCATCAGCCGCGTGGCCGGTTTGATCTGGCTGTTGCGCGCCACCATCCGCCCGATACAGCCGCCCCCGGCCAGTTGATCCGCGCCCTTGGGGTCGATCTCGGCCAGACCCTCGAACTGGTCGGGGGCGTAGCGCGCGCCGCAGGCCATCACGACGGCATCGCCGGGAAAGATGAACGAGGGCCGCCCCGAGGGCAGCTGCACGCGGCGGTGCTGCCCGAGCTTGTCGACATGGGCGAGGATCAGATCGCCGGGCCTCGCCGCGGCGAAATCGGTGTCATGGCGGACGATGCGGCTGCGCTCCACCCGGCGGGTGACGAATGTCCATTTGGCGCGGTCGAGGGACGCTTGGAAGGGCATGGGGTATCTCCTGATAGAATGGGTGTGGCCGGGATTCCGGGGTCAAATTGCGACGCGTGGGGCGTCGAGGACCCGGGCGGCGAGGTCATTGCGGGTGATCGCGCGCTCCACATCGTGGTCGCAATCGATCAGTTCGATGAGGTGTGCGCAGGGTGGCAGGCCGTTTCGCTCCGCCGCCGCGTTCAGCGCCGCGACATAGGTGCGGGCGCGCGCGTGGCGGTTGCGCCCCTGCCGCGCGTCGAGGTCACGGGTCATGCGCAGGGCCGGGTCGCGGCTCACATCCCTGGTGCCGGCATAAACGCATGTGGGCAGGTGCAGGAAGTCGCGCAACCCTGCGGCATTGCGCCGTGCCCAGACGATGTCGAAGCTGTCCTTGCCCGGCGCGAGGCCATACGGGTAGGGCATCGTCTCGTCGGGCAGGCAGTACCAGCCTGCCGCCGCCAGATGCAGCCCGGCCACGCGGTGCGGGTAGACCATGGCAAAGCGATGCGCCAGTTGCGCCCCGCCGGAATGGCCGAACAGATCCACCGGACCCGCGCAATCGGGCAGCCTTGCGGTGACGGCGTCGATCAGCGCGAGCAAGGCCAGATCCGGGCGCGCGGCCTTGCTCGGGCGCTGGAAATCGGGCCAGGAGGGCTCCGGGAAATGCGGCACGATGATGGTGCGGCCCGTCCGTTCCGCCTCGGGGGCGAACAGTCGCTCCAACGTCTTGGCATTGCGCGATATGCCATGCAAGACCAATAGCGGCGGCGCCACAACGCTACGCACGGGCCGGATGATCCGGGCCGTCAGCTTGCCGGCGGTGCTGCAGGCCGTGATGGTTTGATGATCGGGCGTGCTAAGGTCCCCTGACATGTCGTTCATCTTTTCTCTCCTGATCGGGTCACCGTTGCCATGACAACGGCTCTGCAAACGCTTTATTCCGGACGCATTACAATTATGTGTTAAAAGTAAGGTGATTTTATTCCGTCGCCAATGATGAGCATAGATCCGCCCCAGCCCACCGCTTGGTACCGGCCAACATGACAATCGACGTCTGGCAGAGGCGGAATGTTGGTGCCTGCAACACCTTTTGGGCTCGCAGCTTTGGGTCGCCGGCTGTGAACATCGTTGGAGATGCCAACGATGTCCGTGTTCGGGGCATTGTTGTGAACCACAACAATGCTCAGCAAGCTATTTCAGCGACGTGGCAATGTCCTTGTCGACCCGGCATCCGTCATCCGTTCAGCGGCGCGAAGAGATCCTGCAGGGTGGCTTCGTCCAGCAATGTCTCTGCGGTACCGCCTTCATCGTCGAACAGGGCATCGGCCAACGCCTGTTTGCGGGCCTGCATGTCGAGGATCTTTTCCTCGACAGTGCCGGCCGCCACGAGCCGGTGCACGAAGACCGGCTTGTCCTGGCCGATCCGGTGGGTGCGGTCCATCGCCTGACGCTCGACCGCCGGGTTCCACCACGGATCGTAGAGGATCACCGTGTCCGCCTCGGTCAGGGTCAGGCCGACCCCGCCCGCCTTCAGGCTGAGCAGGAAGACCGGCGCGGTGCCTTGCGCGAAGGCCTCGAGCACCTCGGCGCGTTTTTCGGTCTGGCCGGTGAGTGACAGGCTGGCAATGCCCGCCTCGGCCAGATCGCCTTCGATCAGGCGCAGCATCTCGACGAATTGCGAAAACACCAGCACGCGGCGCCCTTCGGCGACCAGCTCGCCCAGAAGCACGCGCAGCCGGGCGCGTTTGGCGCTCTCGGTCACCGATCGCGCGGCTTCGGTCTTGACCAGCGCCGGATCGCAGCAGACCTGGCGCAGCTTCAGCAGCGCATCCAGAACCGTGATCCGCGCCGCGGCCAGCCCCTTCTTGTCGATGGCATCGCGGACCCGGGCATCCATCGCGCTGCGCACCGTTTCATAAAGCGCCTGCTGCGCCTTCGGCAGATCGACACGGTCGAGGATTTCGGTCCTAGGCGGCAATTCCGCCGCGACCTCTTCCTTGGTGCGGCGCAGCAGAAAGGGGCGCAGGCGGCGGTTCAGCCGGGCCTGCGCAGAGGCGTCGCCGTGCTTTTCGATGGGCGTGCGGAACAGCGTCTGAAAGCGCTTGCGATCGCCCAGCAATCCGGGATTCACCCAGTCAATCAGCGTCCAGATATCCTGCAACGAGTTCTCGAGCGGGGTGCCGGTCAGCGCCAGTCGCCCGCGGGCGGGGATCTCGCGCAGGGTTTTCGCCATCTGCGAGGCGGGGTTCTTGAGCGTCTGCGCCTCATCGAGGACCACCAACGGCCAGTCCTGCGCCGCAAGCCAGTCGCGGTCGCGGGCCAGCAGCGGATAGGTGGTCACCACGAGATCGGCCTCGAGCGCGGCCTCACGCCGGGCCGCCCGGCCCGTGCCATGCAGGATAACCAGCCGCAGGTCGGGCGTGAACTGCGCGGCCTGTGTCTGCCAGCCGTGCAGCAGGCTGGTCGGCACGATCAATAGCGCCGGTCCGGGTGCGCCGGCCTCGCGCCGCGCCTGCAAAAGGGCCAGCACCTGCACCGTCTTGCCCAGCCCCATGTCATCGGCCAGCACGCCACCGAACCCGGCCTCCAGCAGGCTGCCCATCCAGGCCGCGCCATAGGCCTGATAGTCGCGCAGATGTGCCGTCAGGCCCGCGGGTGGCGCAAAGCTGTCGGCCTCCGCCAGCGCCTGCAGGCTGCGCGCCAGCGGCAGGATGCCGGCCTTGTCGGCAAAGCGGATGTCGCTGCCGGCCAGCGCCTCCTCGGCCAGCCTTGCGACACTGGCATCCGACGGGTGCAGCGCGCCCAGCTCGGCATGATGGGTCAAAAACAGATGCAACAGCGGCGCCAGCGGGCTGAGATCCAGCGCGGCATAGCCCTGTTTGCCCCGATCCAGATAGACGGGCCGGTCGGCCAGATGCTGTGCCAGCGTCTCGACATCCGGCAGATCCTCCCATTCGTCGCGGACCTGCTCCAGGAACGCCGCCACCAAGGGGGCCACATCCACCGGCGTGCCGCCGATCTCGGCCTGGAACCCCAGCGAGAACCAGTCATTGCCCTGAAAGGCCTCGCCCGCCTCGGCGCGAGTCGTCACGGCAAGCTCGGCGGCTTCCTCGCTCAGGCGATAGGGCCATTTCGGGGTCTCGATCACCTCCCAGCCGTCACGACGCAGCTCGGGCACCACGCGAAAGGCGAAATCCAGCGCCTCGCGCATGTTCGAGATCTCCAGGCTGTGCAGGTTCATCTCGCCATCGGCAAAGACGAAATCGCACTCCGCCATGCGCTTGCCCGGCCAATGGATCTCCAGCTCCTCGACCGGCACTGCGCCCGCCTTCATCAGCGTCGTGGCGCAGGACGCTTCCCATGCGAGGTCGCGCTTGAGCGTCACGATCTCGCCCTCCGCGATCATGCGCGGGTCTGCATCGCCGTCCCAGACCTCCTGCCCGTCATACACGAAGCGCAGGGTCAGCGTGGGCAACTGCACCGAACCGCCCCAATAGCGCGGCCCGTCGCGCGCCGTCTCGGCCCCGAGGGTCAGCCGCGCGAATTGTTGCGTGGCCGCGCGCCGGGTCTGTCGGATCACCCGCGGGCGCGGCAGGTCCAGACCGGCAAGCGTGTCGGGCAGCGCCGCGCCAAGCGCTTCGGCTTCATGCGGGGCGACCGCGGGGGCCGCGTCCACGACGCGCAGCACCTCCGTGTCCACCGCATGCGCGAGCGCGCCGATCCGTCCCTGCGCGGTATCGATCCAGAGCGTCGCATCGTCCATGCCGCGCAATTGCAACGGCTGACCGGCCGCATCCTCGACCCCCAGCCGCTGGCTGCCATCCGCGCCCATCTGCCAAGCCAGAAGCGGTTCGGGCCGCGCATCGCACCAGGTCAGGTGGGCGTCGGGCGCGTTGTCATGCAGGAACCGCCCCGTGTCGCAAAGCCGGCGTATCAGCGCGAGGGCATCGTCGCCTTTCGGACGCATGAAACCCGGCAGGACATGGCTGTAGCTGGCCTCCCAGATCCGGGCCTGCGCCAACGCCGACAGCAATTCCAGATCCACCGGCCGGATGAACTTGGCCGGGATGCTGCCGCGCAGGACATGCCCCGCATCATAGCGCCGGATCGCCTTGTTCAGCGCGTCTCCAGCCGCATTGATCCGGCCCTTGAAGAGGTCGATCTTCAATTGCGGGCCATGCGGCAGCAGGACATAAAGCAAGCTGTCCTTGACCGCGGGCGGGTAATCCTCGGGCCGTGCCTCCGGTACCTGCGCCGTGCTGGCGCTCTGCCTGACACGCGTCAGCCAGCCCTGCACCGGCGCAGGAAGACCCGGCTGCTCGGTCTGCTGGTCTGCCCGCGTCACCAGGGCGGCCACCACGTGCTTGCAATTGTGGCCGACCGGGCAGGAGCAACTGCCGTCGATCAGACCCCGCATCACGGTGATGCGTTGCCGGTAACTTTCCCCTCGTCCGTTTGACACAAGCGACCGCAGGGCCCCATCCGCGAGAGGCTCGACCGAAACGACAAGACCGCGACGCGCATAGTGACGGCCGCGTTGCAGCGTCGCCCCGTCAAAATGTTCATTCAGCCGGATATCCATGCCGTCCAGCTACAGTCCTTTGCATGATTGCGTAAAGCCTTGTCTGGAAATCTCGCTCTGGAGGAATCACCCGCTTCAAAAGTCCAATTTGTTGAAAGCCCTTGTGTCGCAAGGTCACTTTCCGTCAACCTCCGGATACCCCCCTCTGGTCTCCGCTGCCGACTTCGCACTGCGCAAGTCCGGCCCTTGCATCCTCTTCGCCCCGCCGCGCTGAGCAGTCGGTAACCTTACCAGTGTGGCCATGGCGTTTGCGAGATTGCGCGATATCGGCTCGCCTTCGATACGCTTATCAAGAAACCAGTCCGAGAGGTTTTCCTTCTTGCTCTGGTATTGACACGTCAAGCCAAAATGCGCGATCGCTTCCTGCATGAGTTGCAGGTAAGGTGTTGTATACGCGGACGTAAACTGCTCCTCGTGCGACGTTGCGGCATCGCATTCCGGCCAATCCGGCCAAATCGCCTTGACCATGAAATCAGGCACCTCGATCTGGATAAATTGCCAGGATGGTCCGGTCAGTGTAAAGCTTTCGGTATCAAACTCGCCGGACCGCCATTCATCAGTTGTAATCAGGGTTGGGTCCGACGCATGCAGGCGCCAGACCTTACCGGTATCCGCCGAAACAGCTTTTCTGATCGTCGAGCATCTGCCTGTTGCGCGAATGTAGCCGTCCCGCAATGCCAGCAGCAGACCGTCGAAAGCAGTGGACGCAATCCCTGGCGAACTTTTCACGGCGTTGAGCGGCGATGTGTCGGCGCCTAACTCCAAGGTCTTGTTGTCGAAAAGATCGCGATAGAATTGCTGGTGCCATTCGTAGGCTTCGACTTGCTCAATATGAGAGAGCGCGGTTCCGAGGCACCAACTTGTTCCCAAACCACATGCGACCGTCATTTGATTCTCCTACCCGAGCCGCCAGCTGATCGAGAACATAAAGAGTACAAAGATGCCGATCAAGGAGCGCCTACTGAAAGGGTGAAACGGTTCCGCCCTCAGTCGTTGGGACCGGGTTGACCCGTTCGGAGGTCGCGACGGCTCCTGCATTCCTGTTTGGTGTGGACATGTCCATTGACCTGAGCATCCCGATGAAACGCCCGAACCCACTCCCGCCAGACCAGATGAACTCAACCGAGCGCCGCACCGAGTTGTGCGGGCTTCTGGCACTCGGGCTGGTCCGGCTGCGCCAGCGGGATCAAATGCAACCATCTGCAGATGCTGGAGAAAGTTGCCTACACTCTCCGGCCGGCCGATGCCTTCATGCAACTCCAACGCATGAGGAGACACCATGACAACGCATGACCCGATCCCCGCGCGCCTGGCCGCGCTGAAGACCGCGACAACGCCCGAGTTGAAACAACAGTGGCGCGAGCTGTTCGACAGCGAGCCGCCGCCCTTCAACCGGCGCTACCTGGAGAGCCGGCTGGCCTATCGCATCCAGGAACTCGCCTATGGTGGGCTCAAGCCCGAGACGATCCGGCGGCTGGAGCGGTTGGGCGAGGAACTCGACGGTGGAGATCGGAAGAAAAGCCGCATGCGCGCAGATCTGAAACCGATCACTGGCACGCGGTTGCTGCGCGAATGGCAGGGCGTCGAGCATGTTGTCACCGTAACCGGGGACGGCTTCGAGTGGCAGGGGCGGCCCTACAAGTCGCTGTCGGCCATCGCTCGGGCGATCACCGGCACGCGCTGGAACGGGTGGGTCTTCTTCGGTCTCAAGAGTCGGAGGGGCCGCGCATGACGAAACCGATCGTCCGCAAACAACGCTGCGCGATCTACACGCGCAAATCCTCCGAGGAAGGGCTGGAGCAGGAATTCAACTCGCTCCACGCCCAGCGCGAGGCCTGCGAGGCCTATATCGTCAGCCAGAAGGCGGAGGGCTGGGTGCTGGTCCGCGATCAGTATGATGATGGTGGCATTTCCGGCGGCACGCTGGACCGGCACGGCCTGCAACGGCTGGTGGAGGACATCGAGGACGGGCTGATCGATGTGGTGGTGGTCTACAAGATCGACCGCCTCAGCCGCTCGCTCGCCGATTTCGCCAAGCTGGTGGAGGTGTTCGACCGCAATGACGTGACGTTCGTGTCGGTGACGCAGTCGTTCAACACCACCACGTCGATGGGCCGGCTCACGCTGAACATCCTGCTCTCGTTCGCGCAGTTCGAGCGCGAGGTGACCGCCGAACGCATCCGCGACAAGGTCGCCGCCAGCCGAAAGAAGGGCATGTGGATGGGTGGGGTGCCGCCCTACGGCTACCGCGTCGAGAACCGGAAGTTGGTGGTCGACGAGGAGCGCGCCGACCATGTGCGCTGGATCTTCACGCGTTTTCTGGAAATCGGCTCGGGCACGGAACTGGCGCGCGAGGTGGGCAAGCGTGGCATCCGTACGCCGCGCGGCAACCGGATCGACAAGAAGTACCTCTACCGCATGCTGAACAACCGCGCCTATATCGGAGAGGCGGTCCACAAGGGCGACAGCTATCCCGGCGAGCACGACGCGATCATCGACCGCGAGATGTGGGACCGCGTCCACGCCATCCTACAGGAAAGCCCGCGTAAGCGTGCCGCGCGCACCCGCGCCGATACGCCCGCGCTGCTGAAGGGGCTGCTCTTCGGCCCCGATGGCGCGGCGTTCTCGCCAACGCACACGCGCAAGGGCGGGCGGCTGTACCGCTACTATGTCAGCCAGACGGTGCTGAAGCATGGTGCTGGTGCGTGTCCGGTGGGCCGCGTGCCCGCAGGCGAGATCGAGGCTGCCGTCATCGACCAGCTGCGCGCCGTATTCCGCCAGCCCGAAATTCTGGCCGGCACATGGAAAGCCGCGCGCGCCCACGCTGACGATATCACCGAGGCTGACGCCCGAGCCGCCCTTCTACAGCTTGACCCGCTGTGGGACGAGCTCTTTCCCGCCGAGCAGGCGCGCATCGTGGCGCTGCTGGTGGAGCGCGTCGAAATCGGCACGGACGGCCTGAACGTGCGGCTCCGCATCGACGGCCTCGCTGGCCTCTCCCGCGAATTGCTGACTGGTGCCATCGAGAACGCTGCATGACCCGCGGAACGGCAATCCCCGAGACTGTGACGCTGCACGTGCCATTCCATGTCGTGAAGCGTGGCGGGCGGAAGGAGATGCAGCTTCCGGAGTGCGCCAAGCAGCCGCGCAAAACAGACAGCACGCTTGTTAAGGCGCTGGCACGTGCGTTTCGGTGGAAACGAATGCTCGAGTCGGGCGAGTTCACGACGATCGCCGAACTGGCCGACCGCGAGGGAATCGCGCCGTCCTACATGACCCGCGTCCTGCGCCTCACGCTGCTTGCGCCTGACATCGTCGAAGCGATCCTGGACGGAAAGCAGGGGCCGGAGGTGACGCTGGCGCGGGTGCTGGAGCCGTGTCCGTTGGTGTGGGAGGAGCAGAACCTCTGGATATGACATGCGGGCGGTTTTGTTATAGCCGCGCGAAGAGTATATTACTTTTCTAACATAAGGGAGTTGCGAAATGGCCGGAGGATGGGCCCGCGACGGTGCCGTAAACGAGCAGATCGATGCTTCGATTCAGGACGAACTGAAACGGATGCAGGCGAGGCGGTTGCCGGAAGGCGAGAGCCTGACCAATTGTGCCGAATGCGACGAACCGATACCGGAAGCTCGCAGACGCGCCCTGCCAGGCGTCAAGCTCTGCGTCGACTGCCAGAGTGAACGCGACGGCCGTCCCGTGACGCGTGGCGGCTTCAACAGACGCGCATCAAAAGACGCACTACTGAAGTAGAGCCAAATCGCGGTCCCGAGTATTTTCGCGACGTCATCGATCGGCGGCCGTCCTGATTACTGACAGTGCTACCTTTCGAGCAGTCGATCGATGATACCAGCGACAGCATGCATCTGGATGCCGTCGCGCGTTCTCCATCCGTCACCGCTATATCCCCAGAAGTCCCAGCAGGCTCTCGGGTTGACCGCTGTCGCGGTGGTCTGCGGATATAGCACGACGATACGATTGGCAGCAGCCCAGCGATTGTAGCCGGCATCACGCACGAAATCGTCATGGATACGGTCGTCACCCTGCGCATCGACATTCTGACGGCATCCATGGAGGGCGACATGCAACCGGCACGCCTCTGACCGGCAGGCGTCCGGCACGTACAGGTAGCCGACACCGCTCAGGCTTGCCGTCGTGGACGCCTGGAAGAACTCAGTCTGATCGAACGCGCGCAGGCGACCCGCGGCGTGCGGATCCACCGGCCTCTCGAAGACCCCGTTGGGGTAAAGGTGCCGCAGAAGAAGTTCCGCGGCATCGTATCCGCATTCGATCAGGTACGGCCGCGCATGGTCTGCGCAGTCGCGCGGCGGGAACCGGCTCTCCCCGGTGAAGCTGGCCAAAGGCATGCCATGGTTGGCGGGGCGTTCCGGATCACCGAGCTCCACATGCAAAGCGTCGCCATCGACGCCCAGAAGGCGGTACAAATCGACGAGGCTGTTGGCCACATCGTCCGGAACGATCGCATCAAGATCTCCGCGAAAGAGCCACACCCGATCATCACCAAGGTTTGCCGGATCGTCGATCTCGCCAGCTTGGTATGTGGCGTCGATCAGCTGCCGGGCTTCCTCTGCGGCCGGAGGATCGGGGCGCAGGCCCCAGAACCGGTTTCCGAAGGTATGCGTGCAAGCAACCACAGCAGCGGAGAACCGGTCCAGTTTCCAGAACGGCCAGTAGGGGTTATCGATGATGTCAACGCAGCCATACGGCCCGCCCGCGAGGACGGCTGCGCCTGTCACCGTTGAGGAAAAGGCAATGTGGAACTGGTGGGCGAAGAACCCGCCGGATGACAGACCGGAGACGGTCACAGAGGTCGGATCAAGATTCAGATCCGTCGGCAATTGCTGTGAAACGGAGGTGGGTGGCGGGTCCGGGATATCGTCATGGTCAGCTGTGGATGGGCCACCGCAAAAAAGCAGCGCTATGAGAATCGCCCGAAGTGATTTTTTCTGCCGCATCTATCCCCCGCGCTGCGTCGCATTCAGGAACTTACACTGCCGCGAACAAATTCAACAACGTCTGGCGTGGCTAATGGTCATGCGCGGCGAATTTCGGGCACCGCGGTAGCGCAATGTCGACCGCGAGGGCAATGCGTCCTCCTTCATGCCCCGCACCCCGCGCCGGACTTTGTTTAGGCAATATTTGACGGCGGCAAGGGCCGGAGGTGACAGTGGCGCGGTAAGTGAAGCCGTTGCTATTGCTCATTGGGCCAAATTAGCCAAAAGTGTTCGAGGTATAGGTGGAGAATTTCATGCAGGCCCTGAGCGCAAAAGATGCGAAATATGGTTTCGGGCGGCTGATTGATCTCGCTCGAGCCGAGCCGGTTGCAGTGACCAAGCACGGACGCACAGTCGTCGTTGTCCTGGCAATCGAAGAGTATGAGCGCCTCAAGTCTTTGGATGCACAGAAACCAGAACGTGCCGCTGATACAGCTTTGACCCAGGACAAGCTGGGGGGCGACTGAGCGCATGGATAAGAGAAGCCTCACCGAACGCGATATCTGCACCAAGTTCATCCTGCCCGCCGTCAAGCGCGCGGGCTGGGACGAGATGGTACAGGTTCGGGAAGAGGTCTACTTCACCAAGGGCCGCATCATCGTGCGAGGCAAATTGGTGACGCGGGGCAAGGCGAAGAAGGCCGATTTCGTTCTCTACTACAAGCCGAACATTCCGATCGCGCTGATCGAGGCGAAGGACAACTCACACAGCGTCGGCGATGGCATGCAGCAGGCGCTCGACTACGCCGAAACGCTGAAGATCCCCTTCGTCTTCAGCTCGAACGGCGACGGCTTCGTGTTCCATGACCGCACCGGCGCCAGCACACCGCGCGAGTCGAACCTCGGTCTCGACGCATTTCCGTCACCCGCCGACCTATGGGAGCGCTTTCGCGCCTGGAAGGGCCTCGATGGCGAATCCGAGGAGATCGTTCTTCAGGATTACCACGACGACGGCAGCGGCAAGGAGCCGCGCTACTATCAGGTCAACGCCGTCAACGCGGCGATCGAGGCTATCGCCAAGGGCCAGGACCGAGTTCTGCTCGTCATGGCAACTGGCACGGGCAAGACCTACACTGCCTTCCAGATCATCTGGCGGCTGTGGAAATCGCGACGCTGGAACCCCGAAAGCAACAAGCGTGTCCTGTTTCTGGCCGACCGCAATGTGCTGATCGACCAGACCATGGTGAACGATTTCCGCCCCTTTGGTGCGGCGATGGCGAAGCTTTCGACCAATGCCAAGACCATCGAACGGCAGGACGGCACCTCGGTTGATCTGACAGTGGCGCTCGACAGGAAACGCCGCATCGACACCGCCTTCGAGGTCTATCTCGGCCTCTATCAGGCGATTACCGGGCCAGAAGAGCGCCAGAAGCTGTTCAAGGAGTTCTCGAAAGACTTCTTCGACCTGATCGTGATCGACGAATGCCATCGCGGCAGCGCCGCCGAGGACTCCGCTTGGCGGGAAATCCTGACCCATTTTTCCGGCGCGACCCAGATCGGCCTGACCGCCACCCCGAAGGAGACGGAATACGTCTCCAACACGGACTACTTCGGCGAGCCGGTTTTCACCTATTCGCTGAAGCAGGGGATAAGCGACGGCTTTCTGGCGCCTTACAAGGTCATCAAGTTTCACATCGACCGGGACGTAGAAGGCTATCGGCCCGAAAAGGGCCAGCTGGACCGTGACGGCAACGAGGTCGAGGACCGCATCTACAACGCCAAGGATTTCGACCGCACGCTGGTGCTGGACGACCGTACCCTTCTGACGGCGAAGAAGATAACGGCCTTCCTCAAGGAAAGCGGCGACCGCTACCAGAAGACCATCGTGTTCTGCGTCGATCAAGAACACGCAGCCCGCATGCGTCAGGCGCTTATCAACGAGAACGCCGATCTGGTGGCCGAGAACGGGCGTTACGTCATGCGGATCACCGGCAGCGATAAAGAAGGCCAGGACCAGCTTGGCAACTTCATCGACCCGGAATCGAAATGGCCTGTGCTGGTCACGACTTCGCGCCTGCTGTCCACCGGCGTGGATGCGCAGACGTGTCGCCTGATCGTGCTCGACCGAGAAATCGGTTCGATGACCGAGTTCAAGCAGATCGTCGGACGCGGAACCCGCGTGCACGAGGACACCCGGAAGTTCTATTTCACGCTGATTGACTTCCGTGGTGCCACCGCGCATTTCGCAGACCCGGATTTCGATGGTGACCCGGTGCAGATCTATGCGCCCGGCGTGGACGAACGAATGACCCCGCCAGATGAGGAAGCAGCGACGCCCGAAGACGAGGTCGAGCCGACGCCGGGCGAGGACGAAACCATCGTCGATCAGCCCGAATTGCCGACGCCGCCGGGCGATCCCGTGCGCAAGATCTACGTCGATGGCGTTGGCGCACGCATAATCGCCGAGCGCGTGGAATATCTCGACGAGAACGGCAAGCTCGTCACCGAATCTCTGCGCGATTTCACTAAAAACGCCCTCAGGAAGCGCTTCGCTAGCCTCGACGAGTTTCTGAAGCGCTGGAAATCGGCCGAGCGCAAGCAGGCCATCGTGGAGGAACTGGAGGCCGAAGGTTTGGCCCTCGATGCAATCGCCGATGAGCTTGGCAAGAACCTTGATCCGTTCGACCTGATCTGCCATGTCGCCTTCGACGCCAAGCCTCTGACGCGCCGCGAGCGGGCCGAGTACGTCAAAAAGCGCGACGCGTTCACCAAATACGGGCCGCAGGCTCGCGCCGTCCTCGATGCTCTGCTGGAAAAGTACCGCGATGAGGGCGTGCTTAATCTAGACGACGCCAACGTGCTGAAGGTGACGCCCTTCACCGACATGGGGAGCGTCGTTCAACTCATTAACGCGTTCGGCGGCAAGGCGGGCTTCGAAAAGGCCGTCCACGAGCTCCAGGACGCGCTTTACCAGGAGACTGCCTGAACCATGAACGTCCGCACCACCGTAAAATCCATTCAGGACATCATGCGTCAGGACGTTGGCGTCGATGGCGATGCCCAGCGCATCAGCCAGCTCACCTGGCTGTTCTTCCTCAAGATCATCGACGATCAGGATCAGGAACTCGAAATCACGCGGGATGATTACCGGTCACCTATCCCTGAGCGTTTGCAGTGGCGCAACTGGGCGGCGGACCCCGAGGGCATCACCGGGCAGGCCATGCTCGATTTTGTCAACGATGACCTGTTCCCGGCGCTGAAAGGCCTTCAGGTCACCGGCAAAGCAGGCGATCGCCGTCGCGTTGTCCGTGACGTGTTCGAGGACGCCTACAACTACATGAAATCCGGACAACTGCTGCGGCAGGTGGTCAACAAGATCGCGCAGATCGACTTCAACAACCTCACCGAGCGCCAGCATTTCGGCGAAATCTACGAACAGATCCTCAACGACCTGCAATCGGCGGGCAATGCGGGCGAATACTACACGCCGCGCGCCGTCACCGCCTTCATGGTCCAAATGACCGACCCGCATCCGGGCGAAACGCTGTTTGACCCGGCCTGCGGCACCGGCGGCTTCCTGACTTGTTCTATCCGGCACATGGAGGAGAAGTACGTCCGCACGCCCGCCCAGCGCGAGACGATGCAGGCGGGGCTGCACGCCGTCGAGAAAAAGCAGCTTCCCCACATGCTCTGCGTTACCAACATGCTGCTGCATGGTGTCGAGGACCCGTCCTTCGTGCGTCACGATAACACGCTGGCCCGTCCGCTGATTTCCTGGGGCAAGGACGAGAGGGTGGACATCGTCCTCACCAACCCGCCGTTCGGTGGGCGCGAAGAAGACGGGATCGAAAATAACTTTCCGACCTTCAAGACCCGTGAAACCGCCGACCTCTTCCTCGCCCTGATCATCCGCCTGCTGAAACCCGGCGGCCGCGCGGCGGTGGTCCTGCCCGACGGCTCACTCTTCGGAGAGGGCATCAAGACCCGGCTCAAGGAGCATCTGATGGAGGAATGCAACCTCCACACCATCGTGCGCCTGCCGAACTCGGTCTTCCGCCCCTACGCCTCGATCGGCACGAACCTGCTATTCTTCGAGAAGGGCGCGCCGACGCAGGACATCTGGTTCTGGGAACATCAGGTGCCCGATGGGCAGAAGGCTTATTCCATGACCCGGCCAATCCGGCTGGAGCATCTCTCGGACTGCGCCGCCTGGTGGGGCGGGCCGCGCCGCGAGGGGCGGGAGGAGAATGACCGCGCCTGGAAGGTCAGCGCAGAAGAGGTGAAGGCCCGCGGCTACAACCTCGACATCAAGAACCCCCACACCGTTGCTGAGGATCACGGCGACCCCGAGACGCTGCTGGAGGATCTGACGAACGCCGAGGCCGAGGTGGCGGCGCAACGCGACCAGCTGAAGGCGATCCTGTCAGAGGCGCTGGCTCGATGACGCTGCCTACTTTATCCGACTTCGCGCTTGGCAGACTCCGCGCCGCGAAAGCTGCGATGCTCGATCGACCAGACACACGGGATATCCTCGATGCCAAGGATGAGGTGCTCGCCCGCTATAGTCCCGCTTTTCAGCCGGGCGCAATTGAGAACATCGACGAGAGCGTTCTGCGCTCGTTTCTATACGTGGAAAACAACCGCCATTGGTCCGGCCTGAACCGCCAAGTGAACCGGGTCTGCTTGGATATGGCCGCCACGCGCCATGCTCTCGGACAACTCGTCGATGAAACTCGGCCCCTCGCAGATCGGATGCAGCCGGTCACGGGCATCAAGGGCATGGGTAAAGGCATCATCACCGCGATCCTGCATGTCGCCCACCCCGATAGATACGGCGTCTGGAACAACACGTCTAACGATGGCCTGCTGGAACTCGGTCTCCTCCCGCAGACGCCGCGCGGGGCCAGCTTCGGAGAGCGATATTCTTCCGTGAACGAGGTGCTGACGAGCCTCGCACAGGAGTTGGATGTCGATCTATGGACCCTTGATGCCGTTTGGTGGTTCCTGCATGGAAGCGAAGAAGACGACGTCAGCGCGGACCACGACCAACCGGTCGTATCGCCAAGCGAACCCAGCTCCAAAGCGCCGAGCGCCAAGACTGCGCGCTTTTCTTTGGAGCGGCATTTGCATGACTACATGTTCGACAATTGGGACATGCTCGACCTCGCCAGCGACTGGGACATCTACGCTAGAGACGGTGAACCCGAGGCCGGGTATGAGTTCCGCACGCCCATTGGCCGTATCGATCTGCTTGCCCGGCACAAGCGGGACCCCCGATGGTTGGTGATTGAACTCAAACGAGAGAAATCCTCGGATGCTGTGGTCGGGCAGGTTCTTCGCTACATAGGATGGGTCCGCAAACACCTCGCTGAAGAGAACGAAGCCGTGGATGGGCTCGTCGTAGCGACCGAAGGCGATCCCCAACTACACTATGCGTTGGAGGTCGTGCCGGCGGTGACATTCAAATCCTACGAGGTTGAATTTCGCCTCAAAGACGGCCCCACCTTCGAGGAGTTCTCTAAGCCATGAACGCCGACCGACTGCTCGCCCTCTACGAAAAGGTGGCTGAGGCGCCCGACGCGGTGTCCCGCCTGCGCCGCTTCGTGCTGGACCTCGCAGTTCGGGGGAAGTTGGTGGCGCAGGATGCGGGCGACGAACCGGCGTCGGAATTGCTGAAGCGGATCGCGACGGAGAAGGCGCGGCTGGTGAAGGCCAAGGCGATCCGCAAACCCAGAGCGGTTTCACCGCTCGAACCCGAGGATCCGCCGTTTCCCTTGTCACGCGGATGGGCTTGGACTCAGATCGCAGAACTCGGGATCATCAGTCCGCGCAACGAAGCCGACGACACCCTTGAAGGATCATTTGTCCCGATGCCCATGATCGCCGCCGAATATGGCGTCGCGAACGGACACGAACCGCGACCGTGGGGCGAGATCAAGAAAGGCTACACCCACTTCGCGGAGGGCGACGTCGGGCTCGCCAAGATCACGCCGTGTTTCGAGAACGGCAAATCGACGGTGTTTCGCAACCTGACTGGCGGCGTCGGCGCGGGCACGACGGAATTGCATGTCGTTCGCCCGCTCTTCGTGGAGGCCGATTACATCGTTCTGTTCCTCAAGAGCCCGCAATTCATCGAGACCGGCATCCCGAAGATGACCGGCACCGCGGGCCAGAAGCGTGTTCCGACCGAGTATTTCACGAGCTCACCCTTCCCCCTCCCACCCCTTGCCGAGCAGCGGCGGATCGTGGCGAAGGTGGAGGAGCTGATGGCGCTGCTGGACCGGCTGGAGGCGGCCCGCAGTGCGCGCGAGGCCACCCGCGACCGGCTGACCGCCGCCAGTCTCGCCCGCCTGACCGCGCCATACGCCGACCCGGCCGAGTTCCCGGCCAACGCCCGCTTCGCCCTCGCCACGCTCCCCGCTTTCACCACCCGCCCCGACCAGATCAAACCCCTCCGCCAGACCATCCTCAACCTCGCCGTCCGCGGCAAACTGGTGGATCAGGACCCGAACGACGAACCGGCATCGGAGTTTTTGAAGCGGATCGCGGCGCAGAAGGCACGGCTGGTCAAATCGGGGAAGATCAGAAAGCAGAAAACCTTGCCGCCGATTGGCGACAAAGAGACTTCCTTCAAGTTGCCAAGCGGCTGGACATGGGTGCGTCTTGGAGACCTAAGCCAATTCGTGACAAGCGGCTCGCGCGATTGGGCCAAGTTTTATGCGAACGAAGGTGCCATCTTCGTGCGCATGGGCAACCTCTCAAAGGATCACTACCGGCTTCGGCTGGAGAATATTCAACGGGTCAACCCGCCCGCCTCCGGCGAAGGCACCCGGACTCGTCTGAAAGGTGGTGACATTCTCATATCCATTACCGGCGATGTCGGAATGCTAGGGCTTATCCCTGAAGACTTCGGCGACGCGTATATCAATCAGCACACCGCGATGGTTCGGCCGATGCCCGAAATAAGGGGCAGATACCTGGCGGAGCTTTTTCGCTCGCCCTTTGCGCAAGACCAATTCAACGCTCCCCAAAGGGGCATCAAGAACAGTTTTCGGCTGACGGACATAACGCAGTTCGTTGTCCCCCTCCCACCCCTCGCCGAACAACACCGCATCGTGGCGAAGGTCGATGCCCTCATGGCCCTCTGCGACCGGCTGGAGGCCGCCCTCACCACCGCCGACACCACCCGCGCCCGCCTCCTCGAAGCCCTCCTCCACGAGGCGCTTGCGCCGGCTGCCGAAGCGGTCACGGAGGCGGCGGAATGAGTTCGACGACAGAGCGGTTCATTCGTCTCTATGAGGATCTGGTCGCAGAAGTGAACCGGCGCGCAGGTGCCGGCACCTCCCATTCGTTCGAGATTGAGCGCGCGGCAGGCCGAGACGGCGCGGTGCGGAAGCAGCAGAACCTGCTGAAATACATCCGCGATGTGCGGCACGCCCTGCAACATCCCAAGCATCGGTCGGAGGGGCATGCGGTCCTGATCTCCGAGTCGTTTCTGGAAGAGGTCGCGTCCCTTCTGAACCATTTCCAGAATCCCGTCCGCGCCGGTTCTCTGGGCGTGCCGAGGAAGCAGATAAGAACCGCCCAACTGTCGGACCGCCTCGGCGATTTGGCCGACGACATGAAGACCGGCGGTTTCAGCCATGTGCCCATCGTGGACGAGGGCGATGTCGTGGTCGGCGTGTTCAACGAGGCGGCAGTCTTCGATTACCTCTGGTCCGAAAGCGAGAAGATCGTTGGGCGCAGCATGTCCGTGCAAGAGGTCCTTTCCCATTGCCGACTGGACGCCAATCACACAGAGACCTTCAGGTTTGTCGGCCCCCGTATTCCTCTTGAAGACCTGGTCGACATGTTCCTGGCGCTGGAGTCCCCGACCACGCGCGTTGGCGCGGTATTCGTCACAGCGTCCGGAAAGAGCACCGAACAGCTTCAACGCCTGATCACGCCGTGGGATGTCCTAGGAGGTGCCGCGTAATGAGCAAGCCAGGTAAGGATACACCCGAGGTCGTCGAGTTCATGGCGCTGTTTGCCAAGCTCAAGGACTGGTCTGACGATTACCCTGAAGGCCTGTCCGATTTCGCAGCCAGCGACGAAAGCGTAAAGGAACTCTGCACAAAGCTCTCATTTGCGGCGCATTTCCTGAAGATGAACGAACGTAGGGCGCGTGCGCTTTTTGCCGCCCCGGTCGATCCTGCCTTCCTGGCTGCATGGCGTGACTACGAGGCGCGCTATGAATCCATCGTTTCGGGTATCTGGCTATCAGACTTTCTGCCGGAACTCGCCAACGCTGAGCCCTCCATCGTTCCGAAGGCGGACCTGCAATGGGACAATGCCGATGATGAGGCATCGGAACAGGCAAGCGGCATTGAGGAGGCGATGGACTTCGCGCAGTTCAACGCCGATCAGGAGGACCGATGGATTGATCAGCCGGATTTCATCGAGCGGGCTCAGGACGGCATCGCGGCATGGGAGCGACTTAGGCAGGACACCGGGTTTGATCTGCAGGGGGTGTTTCGGCGCCGCGCACTTGTTCCCTTCGTGCTTGTGCCGCGCCAGATAGCCGCCAAGCACGGAAGCGCGGAAACGCTGTCGATGCTCAAGAATCTGCAACAAGCACATGACGCATTCGTCTTCGGCGCAACATACGCGACGCTTGCGCTGATGCGATCGATCATGGAGGCCGTGCTGCGTGATCACTATCGCGCAGAGGGCAAGGATCTGAATGAGCGCATCCGAAATGCGCGGGGACGACTTCCTCCCGGCGCAAACGAGGGAGCACTGCATCGACTGCGAAAGCTCGCAAACGTGATCCTGCACCTTGATCGGGAAAAGGATGAAGGACTGCCCAAGATGGACGAGGTGCGGCTGGAAAAGGAGATCGTATCGCTGCTGTTCGTCCTTCGGGCGTTGATTGAGGGGGCGAAATGAGTCCGATCCGCACTCGGACAGGCGTGACGACCGCGAGTATTACCATCCCTTACACCAGTGCGAGGTTTCCATCGTCCTACGGTGTGGGTTCCGGAACACTCAGTTTCTCATGGGACGACTTGCTGTGGGCAGCCATCACGATCGGCCGCCCCAATACGGCATATGTCTTTCAGCATGACGAGGCCTCGATCCACGAGGCGCTATTCCGGCTTTCGCTCGTGAGAATGGCGTTGGAGCAAGTTCCTTTCAGCAACCGTCTCCATCGGACCGATGCGTTTCAGGCGCTGGACCCCACGGAGAAAGGGGCGGTCAGTTATTTCCTCGGGATGGCAGTCTGCAAGCTGTTCGCTAGTCGGTTGTTGAGAACACCGTGGCTTCTGCATCTCGACGTCTTCCGAAACCAGCTCAATCCCACGACGCTGGGCGGACGATCCAGACCGGACCTTGTCGGGCAGAATGCCAGCGGCGCATGGCACGCGTTCGAGACAAAGGGCCGTTCAAGCGTGCCGAGTTCGGAGGACAAGCTGAAGGCCAAGGCGCAGGCGCAGCGCCTCGTATCTGTCGATGGCTCGGCCTGCGCGCTTCACATTGGATCGTTTGCCTTCTTTCGCGGGGATGAGCTGGAGTTCTACTGGCGCGATCCCGAGCCTGAAGAACCTGAGAAGCTGGAACCGATTGAGATCAGCGTCAAGGACGAGGATTGGGCGAACTACTACGCTTCTGCGTTGGCGCTAGCTTCTGAGCCTGGGCGCAGTCTCTTGTCGTCAGAATCCCAGGGAATCGATCTGAAGGTCGAGATTCATCCCAAGTTGCGCGATCTTCTTTTCCAAGGTCAGTGGGCTGTGGCGCGGTCACTTGCCACTGAGTTGCGGCAACAGCTTGAATCGGACGGTTTCCAGCCGGACGGTCTGCGAGTTGTCGCCGGCGGCTCTGGGCGGCGTAGATTTGAAGGGTTGGAAGGCTGATGTGGACGCTTAGAAGGAAAACTTTGAGATGACGGTTCGGCTGGTCGATGCGGGGTGGGGCGCGGAGTTGACCGCAGCTTTGCGCGCGGACACCAGCGAATTTCGGGTTATCTGCCCGTTCATCAAGGCGGGCGCTCTTGACCGCCTGCTTTCCCTTAACCCCGCCAGCATTCAGGTCATCACCCGTTTCAACCTTGACGACTTTGCCGAGGGCGTCAGCGACATCGCGGCTCTGCGGATGCTGCTAGATGCCGGTGCGCAAGTGCGGGGCGTCCGGAAGCTCCACTCCAAGCTCTACCTGTTCGGGAACCGGGCGATTGTCACCTCGGCCAATCTCACGAAGGCGGCGCTGGACAGCAATCACGAGTTCGGCCTGGTAACAGATGATGCGCTCATCATGGCGACATGCCGGGCCTACTTCGACGATCTCTGGCAGCGCGCGGCAAGCAACCTCTCGCACGATCATGTCGATGCTTGGGAAGAAGTAGTCACTCGCCATCGTGCCTTGGGCGGACGGCCGAGCAGCCAGACCGGTCTCGGAGATTATGGCGCCGATGCTGACGGTGTGGACGCCCCGCCAGTTCGGATGCCGACAGTAATGGCCGATGCGCGACAGGCCTTCGTAAAGTTTCTAGGGGAAGGCGACAATCGCGTGCCGCTGTCGTTCACCACTATCGAGGAAATCGAACGGGCGGGCTGCCACTGGGCTGTCGCCTATCCCGCCTCGAAGCGGCCCAGCGGCGTTCAGGAAGACGCGATCATCTTTATCGCAAGGCTGACCCGTGAACCGAACGATATTCGCATTTTCGGACGGTCCGTCGGTATGAGGCATCAGCCGGGACGGGACGATGCAACAGCTTCCGACATCGCGCTTCGGCCGTGGAAGGAAAAATGGCCGCGATACATCCGCGTCCATCACGCTGAGTTTGTCGCCGGGAGGATGGAGAACGGCGTTTCCCTGAACGAATTGATGGACACGCTGGGCGCAGACTCGTTCGCCCCGACACAGCGAAATACGCTGCGCGGCGAAGGCAACACCGACCCGCGAAAGGCATACCGGCAACAGGCGGCCGTCGAGCTTTCAGCAGAGGGATTTTCCTGGCTCGGGGAGCGGCTTCAGGCGGCGTTCGACGAACATGGCATGGTGCCCCAGGACACGCTCGATCAGCTGGACTGGCCGGTGCTGCCGGATGTCGCGCCAGAAGACGGTGGCTGACCATGGGCATCAACCTCGTCATCGCCGTCACCAACGGGGACTGGTTCGAGATGCTGCGGCGGCAGCCGGACCTCGCCGACGGAGATCAAGAAGAAGATCGCGGAGCTGGCAAAACAGGACCACATCGAGCAAACTTGGAAGACGCACAATGAGAACGCCCGCGTGCCAGACGTCGGCGACCAAATCGTCTGGATTGCCGACAAGATCACCTAGCTTTCCTGCAATCATGGGTTCGACGTCGGTTCCATCACGCCGAGCGCCACCGGCGTCGAAGTGTTCAGGGCGACCTCGGAAAAACATCGAAATGCCAGTGGCTTGCAAGCTATTCACCAAATCTGCGCAGTCATGAGGTCCGGAGAATATCGGTCTGGAGAGACCGCTTTCGGGCCTCATGGCGCAGGGGCCGGTTAACAGCCCCTCCTGCATAACCCTCGAAAACAACGGAGAAATCCGGCCGCAGCCGGATCGGGAGAACGCTTTCGTGGGGGCAAGTGGCGGAGGGAGCGGGACCCGGACCCAACGTTCTCCAACCGCTATGTTACTGATATAGCTTGATTTATCATAGTCGCCGCAGCCCATTCCCACAGTGATGCCATCAGACAAGCGCGATGTGCGCCCCGCCTCTTTGGGTTAGAGGCGAGCGGTTCTGGCCCGAAGCACTCTCCACTCTTACCAGTACCTCCATCGAAAGCAGATCGACGTTCGTTCCGAGGAACGTGCCGGCTACCGGCGTGACCTGCGCGATGTTCCGGGCCACAGCGAGCGGTATCAAGTTTCCGGACCCGACGCTCCGGTTTGTTGGATCGAAGGCAATCCAACCGGCACCGGGGACAAATATCTCGACCCAAGCGTGGGTAGATCCTGAACCCGCCGATCCGACGAGGCCCATTTCGGGATCGGACAGGTAGCCCGAGACGATGCGGGCTCCCAGGCCAAGACGGCGGGCGGCCTCTGCAAGCAGGACCGCGAAATCGCGGCAGGAGCCCCACCCGCGGTCGAGGGTCTCGATCGGCGACTGGGTGCCTTCGTCGTCGCGACTCTGGTAGGAAATTTGCGTGAACACGCCATTGCTGACGTCCTTCAGCAGGGACAGCGTGTCGGTCGGGCGTGCCATGACAAAGCCCTCGATCCATCTGGCAAGGCGGCCATGGGCGTCTCCGTATTGTGGCACCGTCAAAGCCCCCAGATCCGTCCACTCGTCGGCGGCGTAGGCAAACGGGTACTTGGCGGCCGAGGCACCGATGGCAAAGACAGGCCAGGCTGGCGCGGTCAGTTCCACGCTGGCGCGGCTCTCGATCACCAGATGATCAGTCGGACCGTCAAAGACGGCGGTGGCGATCGCGTTGCCAGCCACATCATGCGCCCAGGTTACGGTCGCCGTCGGAGTAATGCACAGATCGTGCGAGAAAAGACGCAACTCCCTTGTTTCACGGTGAGTATTCCACGGGTATGTGGCCATCGAATCCATGAACATGTGGCCACCGGTTCCACGGCATGTGGCCACCCCTTTGAGAGAGACCTGCGAGG